>NZ_JBGQQW010000001.1:0-156570 GCF_045528485.1 Desemzia sp. FAM 23990 | reverse complement strand
TAGGTTCTATGGTAGGAGAGCGTTCTAAGGGCGTTGAAGCTAGATCGTGAGGACTAGTGGAGCGCTTAGAAGTGAGAATGCCGGTATGAGTAGCGAAAGACGGGTGAGAATCCCGTCCACCGAATGACTAAGGTTTCCTGGGGAAGGCTCGTCCTCCCAGGGTTAGTCGGGACCTAAGCTGAGGCCGAACGGCGTAAGCGATGGCCAACAGGTTGATATTCCTGTACCTGTTTGTTTTGTTTGAACAATGGAGGGACACAGGAGGCTAAGGAATGCGTGCTGCTGGATATGCACGTCCAAGCAACAAGTCTTGAAGTGAGTCAAATGCTTGCTTCTTTAAGGACAAGTTGTGATGGGGAGGGAAATTAAGTACCGAAGTTCCTGATGTCACACTGTCAAGAAAAGCTTCTAGTTAGAAACAAACAGCCCGTACCGCAAACCGACACAGGTAGTCGAGGAGAGAATCCTAAGGTGTGCGAGAGAACTCTCGTTAAGGAACTCGGCAAAATGACCCCGTAACTTCGGGAGAAGGGGTGCTGACCATCTGGTCAGCCGCAGTGAATAGGCCCAAGCGACTGTTTATCAAAAACACAGGTCTCTGCAAAATCGAAAGATGACGTATAGGGGCTGACGCCTGCCCGGTGCTGGAAGGTTAAGAGGATGGGTTAGCTTCGGCGAAGCTCAGAATTGAAGCCCCAGTAAACGGCGGCCGTAACTATAACGGTCCTAAGGTAGCGAAATTCCTTGTCGGGTAAGTTCCGACCCGCACGAAAGGCGTAACGATTTGGGCACTGTCTCAACGAGAGACTCGGTGAAATTATAGTACCTGTGAAGATGCAGGTTACCCGCGACAGGACGGAAAGACCCCATGGAGCTTTACTGCAGTTTGATATTGAGTGTCTGTACAGCTTGTACAGGATAGGTAGGAGCTATTGAAGCCAGGACGCCAGTCTTGGTGGAGGCATTGGTGGGATACTACCCTTGCTGTATGGCCACTCTAACCCTCAGCCATTAGCTGGCTGGGAGACAGTGTCAGACGGGCAGTTTGACTGGGGCGGTCGCCTCCTAAAATGTAACGGAGGCGCCCAAAGGTTCCCTCAGAATGGTTGGAAATCATTCGTAGAGTGTAAAGGCAGAAGGGAGCTTGACTGCGAGACCTACAAGTCGAGCAGGGACGAAAGTCGGGCTTAGTGATCCGGTGGTTCCGCATGGAAGGGCCATCGCTCAACGGATAAAAGCTACCCTGGGGATAACAGGCTTATCTCCCCCAAGAGTCCACATCGACGGGGAGGTTTGGCACCTCGATGTCGGCTCATCGCATCCTGGGGCTGTAGTCGGTCCCAAGGGTTGGGCTGTTCGCCCATTAAAGCGGTACGCGAGCTGGGTTCAGAACGTCGTGAGACAGTTCGGTCCCTATCCGTCGCGGGCGCAGGAAATTTGAGAGGAGCTGTCCTTAGTACGAGAGGACCGGGATGGACACACCGCTGGTGTACCAGTTGTTCTGCCAAGAGCATCGCTGGGTAGCTATGTGTGGAAGGGATAAACGCTGAAAGCATCTAAGCGTGAAGCCCCCCTCAAGATGAGATTTCCCATCACATTAGTGAGTAAGACCCCTGAAAGATGATCAGGTAGATAGGTTGGAAGTGGAAGTCTAGTGATAGATGGAGCGGACCAATACTAATCGGTCGAGGACTTAACCAAAGTTTTTAGGTGGATTCGAAGAATCTGAACGAATGTGCATTAGACAAATCCAGTTTTGAGAGTACACTATTCTCACACATATGTGTGGTGACGATGGCAAGAAGGTCACACCTGTTCCCATGCCGAACACAGTAGTTAAGCTTCTTAGCGCCGAAGGTAGTGAGGGGTTTCCCCTTGTGAGACTAGGACGTTGCCGCGCATATAGTTATTCCGCAATAGCTCAGTTGGTAGTAGCGCGTGACTGTTAATCACGATGTCGTAGGTTCGAGTCCTACTTGCGGAGTTACATAGTATTTTCATGTATAGGGTACAAGGAAACTAGAATCTGGAGAGTTGTCCGAGCTGGCCGAAGGAGCACGATTGGAAATCGTGTAGGCGGTGAAAACTGTCTCAAGGGTTCGAATCCCTTACTCTCCGTTGTGAAATTTTAATGTAAGTTATGGCCCGTTGGTCAAGCGGTTAAGACACTGCCCTTTCACGGCGGTAACACGGGTTCGAATCCCGTACGGGTCATTGTAATAAAGGTTTATTCAAACCTGGAGGTTTAGCTCAGTTGGGAGAGCATCTGCCTTACAAGCAGAGGGTCAGCGGTTCGAGCCCGTTAACCTCCATTGCAACAAATTAAATTATGGTCTCGTGGTGTAGGGGTTAACATGTCTGCCTGTCACGCAGAAGATCGCGGGTTCGATTCCCGTCGAGACCGTATTTTTGAAAAAATAGAATAGCACTAATTTTTCCTAATGCATATGGCCCGGTAGCTCAGTTGGTAGAGCACTTGATTGAAGCTCAAGGTGTCGGCAGTTCGACTCTGTCCCGGGCCATTTGGAGGGGTAGCGAAGTGGCTAAACGCGGCGGACTGTAAATCCGCTCCTTCGGGTTCGGCAGTTCGAATCTGCCCCCCTCCATTATTATTTTAGGGGTATAGTTTAACGGTAGAACTATGGTCTCCAAAACCATCAATGTGGGTTCGATTCCTACTACCCCTGTTAGTACATTTAAATTATGGCGATTGTGGTGAAGTGGTTAACACACCGGATTGTGGTTCCGGCACGCGTGGGTTCGATCCCCATCAGTCGCCCTTTTTTATTGGGCTATAGCCAAGCGGTAAGGCAAGGGACTTTGACTCCCTCACGCGCTGGTTCGAATCCAGCTAGCCCAGTTTGTTTAAATATTATATTTTGGCGGTATAGCCAAGTGGTAAGGCAGAGGTCTGCAAAACCTTCATCACCGGTTCAAATCCGGTTACCGCCTTATGACTTTAATAAAAGTTAAAACTTGCAATTAGTAATCTTGCCGGCGTGGCGGAACTGGTAGACGCGCTGGACTCAAAATCCTGTGCCCGCGAGGGCGTGCCGGTTCGATTCCGGCCGCCGGTATACTAAAAAGCAACAGCGTATAATAGCGTTGTTGCTTTTTTTGTATTGCTATATACAAATTTCGGTTCTACAACATTTGACGTTGGTAAGTAAAAAAATGTGAGTTTATAGCAGATTTAACAAACTATAAGTCGATGGAGACAATAGAATTAGTTTATTTAATTCCTAAACGACAACATTTGGATAAATAGTTTGTTATACTAGAAGTAAGAGAACAAGTAGGAGAGATGATCGTGAATAAACGTTTAGGAAAATGGCAGATAATTGTTGGAAGTTTAATTGTGCTCATGGGAATTTTTGCGATAGCTATCCAACCATTAGTTGCAGTTTTGGTTATTGCTTATGGACTGTATATAGTATATGTAGGAACTAGGATTAAAAAAGGCAATCATCCATTCCAAAAGAATAAAGATCATCATTGAGGTAAAGAATTCATTCCAAAAAAGGAATGAATTCTTTTATTTAAAGTAAAGTAAGCGCTTTAATAATAGGTGTTTTTCTGTTATTATAAGAGTGTAATCGAGTCACTATAAATTTTTTAAGTGTTGCTGGTCAACTTTTAGAAGTTTGAATAAGAAAAGAAAGGATGGGAGAAAATAGTCGGTTTAAAAGTTTTTGAAAAGTTGCAGCAATAGGTAAAGATGGTTCCAATAATCTATTAATTGTGAGGAGTGTCGCCATTGTCAACGAAAGAAAGATTTTTAAAATCAGAAATTCGCAAAACAAATCACCTGTTTTCTTCATTACGTTCTATTATCGAAACTTCTATGTACAGCAATAATATTCAGTTAGTCACTACACTTGAAGATGCCTATGGATTAGCACATGATGCTGTCAATACGATTGTGACTGATTTGGACGTTAAATTTCCTGAAAAACTAGGATTGCCTCAAAGCGCTAAAGTTTTAGTGGAAAATGGAAACAATGTTGTAGGAAGAACTGCTGTAGCAAAAAGAATACAAGGAGAAAATCCTGAAGAAGATAAAAAAATTAAATCTTTGGTTATGGATGCCGTTTATGATGGTACGCAAAAATTAAGATACAAAACAACAGCTTATGTAGGATTAGATTCTGATTTTATGGTGAAAGCTCATTTAACGGTACCAGAAGGACAAGAAAATAACTTGTATTCTTGGTTGTTAAATTTCCAAGTGACCAATGAAGAATACAACACGATGTATCAATCTTCCGTTGAAATCAATGAAGGAGATATCATGATTTACCAAGATGCTTATTGGCATCATCCAGATTATCCATTAGGTTTAGCCTATTTTGATCCTGAACACAATTGTGCCTTCATTCTTGGGATGAATTATTTTGGGGAATTAAAAAAAGCTACACTTACTTTAGCATGGAATATTGCCCATAATGTCGGTTATGCCTCTTGTCATGGCGGACAGAAGAAATTTACTCTTAAAAATAACGAGAGTTACGTTTCAGCATTTTTCGGACTATCGGGTTCAGGTAAATCGACCTTGACTCATGCCAAGCATGATGATAAGTATGGAATCGAAGTATTGCATGATGATGCTTTTATCATTTCTTTGGAAAATGGCTCTTCCATCGCTTTAGAACCGTCTTATTTTGATAAAACACAAGATTATCCTGCTGATCATCCAGAAGTAGATTACTTTGTCAGTGTACAAAATGTAGGAGTCACTCAAGATGAAGAGGGGAAAAAAGTCCTGTTGACAGAAGATCTACGTAACGGAAATGGGCGGACAGTGAAATCCCGTTATTCTACGCCAAATCGAGTAGATAAATTTGATGAACCGATCAATGCTATTTTCTGGATCATGAAAGATGAATCGCTGCCGCCAGTCTTAAAAGTAACCGATCCAGTGTTGGCCACGACGTTTGGAGCCACTCTGGCTACTAAAAGAACGACTGCTGAGCGTTTGAAAAAAGGGGTAGATATCAACAAGTTGGTTATTGAGCCTTATGCTAATCCCTTTAGAGTTTATCCGTTGATCGATGATTACAATAATTTTAAATACCTGTTTGAGAAAAAAAATACCGATTGCTACATTCTGAACACAGGTTTCTTTTTAGATAAAAAAATACCTAAAGAAGTCACTCTGGAAGCAGTAGAAAAAATAGTGGAGGGAACAGCTGAATTCAAACCTTTTGGCAATTGTTCAGATATCAGTTATTTAGTAGTCAACGGATTTGAACCGGGTTTCTCTAATTCGTCTTATACGGCTTTAGTGGATGAAAGAATGAAAATGCGTGGCGAATTTATCAATGAACAAAATCAAAAAAATCCCTTAAATGTATTGCCTAACGAAGCTTTGAAAGCTGTATTAAATCTAATAGAAGAATTTTGAGTAAGCGTAAAATAAGAATGAGTTCTTTACAGTTCATTCTTGATTTGCGTAAGAAAAGCAATTCTTATTGTAAGAATTGCTTTTCCATTTTTTGAGTGGGGAGGAAGATACATGCCAGGCCGAACGATTGAAATGACAGAAACAGTTCTTAGAGATGCTCACCAAAGTTTGATGGCTACTCGAATGTCCACAGAAGATATGTTGACAATCATTGAAAAAATGGACCGAGTAGGATACTTTTCTTTAGAATGCTGGGGTGGAGCAACATTTGATGCAGCCATTCGCTTTTTAAATGAAGATCCTTGGGATAGGTTGAGAGAAATACGCAAACGAGCTCCGAATACAAAGTTGCAAATGTTGCTGCGCGGTCAAAATTTGTTGGGCTATCGTCATTACGCAGACGATGTGGTTGACAAATTTGTCGAAAAAGCGATGGAGAATGGAATCGATATTTTTCGTATTTTTGATGCATTAAATGATGTACGAAATTTAGAAGCTTCCTTAAAAGCGGTAAAAAAAAATGGCGGGCATGCACAATTGACCATTTGTTATACGATCAGTGATGTGCATACGATCCCTTATTTTGCTGACTTAGCGAAACAAATGGAAGATATGGGTGCAGACTCTATTTGCATTAAAGATATGGCTGGAATACTGACCCCTTATGTAGCAAAAGACTTAGTTAAGGCAATAAAAGAGGTCATCACGGTACCTTTAAGTCTGCATACACATGCTACCAGCGGCACATCTCAAATGACCTATCTGATGGCAGTCCAAGCAGGAGTGGATATGATCGATACCGCTATTTCACCATTCGCAGAAGGGACTAGTCAACCACCTACAGAAACAATGGCTATTTGTTTAAATGAAGGGGAGAATCGTACTAAACTAGATGTTGACCTGTTAGAAGAAGTCGCGGATTATTTTAAACCTATTCGAGATAAATATTTGGCAAATGAATTGTTGAACCCGAAAATGATGGGATCAGATCCAAAAGCGCTGATTTACCAAGTTCCAGGTGGGATGTTGTCTAACCTGTTATCTCAGTTGAAGCAAGCTAATGCTACGGATAAATACGATGAGGTACTGAAAGAAGTTCCTCGTGTACGTGCTGATTTAGGTTTCCCGCCTCTTGTAACCCCTATGAGCCAAATGGTCGGAACTCAAGCCGTATTCAATGTTTTATCTGTGGAACGATATAAGATGGTACCAAATGAAATCAAAGAATATTTGCGTGGTTCTTATGGGCAAACTCCGGTACCGGTAAGCGAAGAATTCAGGAAGTCGATCATTCATGATGATCCTGTAGTAACCGATCGTCCTGCAAATCATATCGAACCAGAATTCGATCGGTTGAAAAAAGAGTTGGGTGACTTAGCAAAATCAGATGAGGATGTTTTGACGTATGCTCTTTTCCCGCAAGTAGGCAAAGCTTTTTTAGAAAAGAAATACCAAAGACCTGTGATGGTTTCTGAACCAACAGTACAATCTGTAGCTGAAGATGTGGTGATACGAATTTCAGCGAGTATGTAAGGAAAGAGGGGTAGTATGGGAAATTTCACTGTTATGGATGGAGTAGTGGTCACTGTCATTAGTATGTTAGTTGTTTTTCTCATTTTGATTGGGCTGCAGCTTGTCATCAGTTTATCTCGGATCGTCTTAGAAAGACAAAAAGAGAAATCACAAGCTGCAACGACTCTAGTGGAAGATGAAGAGACGAGAACAGCAGCGGCTTTGATGGCATTGATTTTAGCGAATGAAGAGCAGCAAAATAAGCATTATCAAATCACGTCCATAAAAAGAATTCGTTAAATGGAGGATCATGACATGAAAAATTACGAAATTACGGTTAATGGAAAAGTCTATCAAGTATCTGTGAAAGAAGTCGACACTGAAACTCGCTCCCAACAGCTCGCACAACCCACTGCACCTGTCCAATCAACACCGCAGCAGAATCATAATACAACTCAGACTGATGGTCATACCATTTCTGCTCCAATGCCCGGTACTATTTTGCGTCTTCAAGTAGCCGAAGGACAAACAGTCTCTAAGGGAGAAGTCTTGTGCATCTTAGAAGCCATGAAAATGGAAAATGAAATTGTAGCTCCCAACAATGGAGTGGTTTCAAGTATCCAAATACGAGCTAATCAGGCGGTAGAATCTGGGGACTCATTGATGGTTATCTCTTGAGGTGAGGAGGAAGGCGAATGTTTGAGGCACTAAATGAACTCATCACTACTTCTGGTCTGGTCAATATGAGTTACAAACACGTCATTATGATCCTATTGGCTTGTGCTTTTCTATATTTAGCCATCAAAAAAGGGTATGAACCTTATCTGCTGTTGCCGATAGCTTTTGGAATGTTATTAGTGAATTTGCCTTTAGCCAATCTCATGTTGGCTCCTCAGGCTGGTTCGTCAGGAGGACTCTTGTACTATCTCTATCAAGGAACAGAGCTGGGAATTTATCCGCCACTTATATTTCTCTGTTTAGGTTCAACGATTGATTTTGGACCTTTAATTGCAAATCCTAAGACCTTGTTGTTAGGCGGAGCGGCACAAGTCGGGATTTTTATTGCTTTTTTCGGAGCTTTGGCTTTGGGAATGACGCCTCAAGAAGCTTCATCTATTGGAATTATTGGTGGTGCAGATGGACCGACAGCAATTTATTTGACTACTCAATTAGCAGATCATTTATTACCCATCATAGCGTTAGCTGCCTATTCATATATGGCATTGGTTCCTATTATCCAACCACCGATCATACAAGCCTTAACAACTAAAGCAGAACGAGAAATTAAAATGGAACAGTTGCGTCCAGTATCAAAAGCAGAAAAAATATTGTTTCCTATTGTAACTACGATATTTGTTATTTTAGTTGTTCCTTCATCAGCTCCACTAATCGGAATGCTGATGCTGGGAAATTTAGTGAAAGAAAGCAACGTTGTACCGAAACTTACTGAAACGTTACAAAATTCATTTATGTATATTGTCACGATTCTGCTGGGGATAACGGTTGGAGCTAAAGCCAATGGGGATATTTTACTCACTATAGAGACTTTACAAGTTGTGTTGTTGGGCTTAACCGCATTTGCTGCAGGGACAGCAGGTGGTGTATTGATGGGGAAATTGATGTGCAAGCTGTCTGGTGGAAAGATCAACCCAATGATTGGTGCAGCAGGCGTCTCTGCCGTTCCGATGGCTGCACGTGTAGTTCAAAAAGAGGGAGCAAAGGCCAATCCTTCCAACTACTTGTTGATGCACGCCATGGGGCCAAATGTAGCAGGTGTCATTGGTTCTGCAGTAGCTGCAGGTGTGTTGTTATCTTTCTTTGGTTAATGAAGAAATGAGGAATAATAGCGTATGGTGGCAGGAGGGGATTATTTGGAAGCTTTTATCAATGGATTATCAGCAGTTACTTCTGGTCAAATCATTATGATGGGAATTGGAGCTTTGTTGATTTACTTGGGTATCAAAAAGCAGTATGAACCTACACTGCTTATTCCGATGGGGCTTGGCGCTGTATTAGTCAATATACCCGGCTCTGGATTGATTAGTCAAGAAATAAATGGACAGACTCAAGAAGGAATTTTAGATGTTCTCTTTGATTTTGGGATTTCGAATGAGTTGTTTCCATTGTTGATTTTTATCGGTATCGGAGCAATGATCGATTTTGGACCATTGTTAAAGAACCCTTTTATGTTTTTATTTGGAGCAGCAGCTCAATTTGGGATCTTTTTTACTATTTTAGTAGCGATTATATTTGGATTTGATTTGCAAGAAGCTGCTTCTATCGGAATTATTGGAGCGGCAGATGGTCCGACATCCATTTTTGTAGCCAATCAGTTAGCGCCTCATTTATTGGGACCCATTACTGTAGCAGCATATTCTTACATGGCCTTAGTGCCTATCATTCAGCCTATCGCCATCAAAGCGGTCACTACAGAAAAAGAACGGAAAATCAAGATGACTTACCAAGCAGAATCAATTTCTAAATCAACTAGAATTTTATTTCCAATTAGTGTTGTTTTTGTGGCGGGCTTTGTCGCTCCAGCTTCATTGCCGTTAGTCGGTTTTTTGATGTTTGGCAATTTGATGCGGGAATGCGGTGTATTGGATCGATTGAGTCAGTCCGCACAAAATGAATTAGTCAATCTGGTCAGTATTTTATTGGGATTGACCATTTCAGTAAAAATGACGGCTGATCAGTTTTTAAATCTTAGTACACTTTTAATCATTGCTTTTGGTCTGGTGGCATTTGTAATGGATACCATCGGCGGGGTTCTATTCGCCAAGTTTCTGAATATATTCAGAAAAGAAAAAATCAATCCGATGATCGGTGCTGCTGGTATCTCTGCATTTCCTATGTCAGCTCGAGTTATCCAGCGAATGGCCCATACTGAAGACAATCAGAATTTCATATTGATGTATGCAATTGGAGCGAATGTTTCTGGACAGATTGCCTCGGTTGTAGCTGGAGGCTTAGTATTGAATTACTTTATGTGACCTTGTTGTAAAGATCGTTTTCTTGAAGGGAGGCGGTAGAATGTTTGATGTAGATTACACAGCTTTAGAAAAAGGATTGGAACTTATGGGTATTGGTATGTTAGGAATTTTTGCTGTCCTGTTTATCTTGTACGTGACGAGTATTTTGCTGATCAAATTATTTCCGTCAAAAGGGGATAACTCTTCAGTAAAAAACTAAATTAAAAAAGGAACGTCAGGACAATAACTTTACTGTCTTGGCGTTCCTTTTTAACTGTTCATTTAGCTCTGTACAGAATGGATTTTTTTCAACAGGGTTTTAGTGAAAGTAGTTTTTACAGCTATTGTGGCTATCCAGCCAAGACCGCTTACTGAAAAGAAAAAGAATAATGCTGGCCATCTCAACAATACAAAAAGCAATACTCCAGAGATGAGGAATAGTCCCAAGCTGATGAGCGGATGACCAGCCATTAAAACAAACCCCGTTAAAAATTTTTTTGGCAAAGAAGTAGTCAGCTTTTTGGTTAACGGGAAATAGAATAAAGCTGTCAATCCAAAAAGAATAGAAGCGACGTAAATCACGTACTTATAAACTTGTATCCAAGCTGCTGGAGAGGATAAGCTGGCTAAATACCAACTGTCTAGGAATAGGATTGCAGATATTCCGAAAACCGGCAGCCCAATTTTGTATCCTTCCCAAAAATGTGATTTAAAATAATGGTGAAAAGTTTTAAAAATAGGCACAGACGTTTCGCCTTGTGACCACAAATGCAAGATATGGAACAAGGCATTTGTGGCTGGAATTGCGGTAACTAAAGGCAGTGAAAACAACAGCCATACAAGGTTCAAAACAGCCAGTCGGGATATCCATTCGGTACCTTCTACAATTCCGTTGGTAAAGTCGAATTTTTTCATCAGAGTTGTCCTTTCTACCGATTTACTGTATATTTTCATTTTTTTATCCTTTTGTTCCGCCAGTCAAGTCCATTCCTTGAATGAAGTATTTCTGAGCGAAGAAGAACAATAAGACTGTTGGGATCATGACTAAAGTAGCTCCAGCCATCAAATAATTCCACTGGGTAGTCGATTGATTTTGGAAAGTTTGTAATCCGATTTGTAAGGTATACATCTCTTCATCATGAATATACAACAATGGTCCAAGAAAGTCATTCCATGCTCCGTTAAAGGATGTGATCCCAATAGTAATCAATGCTGGTTTAGTCAAAGGAACCATTAAATGACTCCAGATATACAAATGATTTGCACCATCAATCTGGGCGGCTTCAATCAACTCATCATTGATCGATAAATAAAATTGACGCATCAAGAAGATATTGAAGGCACTACCGAAGAAAGACGGGACGATCAACGGTAAATAAGTTCCTACCCAGCCGATTCGAGTGAATAGAATGTATTGTGGAATCATGGTAACAAATCCTGGAATCATCATGGTAGCTAAGACGAGAGAAAATAAAATGTTTTTCCCTGGGAAAGATATTTTAGCAAAACCATAGGCGATAAATGAATTGGACACCACATTACCTAACACAACAAAAAACGTGATCAGCAAAGTGTTTCTTGCATATTTGAAAAACGGAAAGGCTGCAATGGTTTCTGTATAATTGGACCATTGTAAAGTTTCCGGAAAGAAGCTTGGCGGGAAGCGCACGATTTCTTCCATTGGTTTTAAAGAAGTAAAGACCATCCAAAAGAGTGGAGCTAATAGAACAATACTTACCCCAATCAAAAGAATGTAAGAAATGAATTTATTTGCATTACGTTGTCTTTTCCGACTCTTAAAGTGCTGCTTTTTAGGAATAATTTTTTCAGTTTGTTCAGAAGTTTTTGTATTCGAAACATTTTCAATCATTCACTTCGACCTCCTCCATAATGTACCCAACGAGGAGCCAATTTTAAATTCACAAATGTTAAACTCAACACGATAACAAATAATACCATAGACATAGCCATTGCATACCCCATGTCAAAAGCCACAAAAGCTTTGTTCCACATATGTAAATTGTAGAAGAGAAGGGAATTCGCTGGACCATTCGTGCCACTTTCCGACATGACATAAGCTTCTTGGAAAATTTGGAAAGCTCCGATAGTTGATGTAACTACATCATAAAAAATAATGGGCGTGATCATTGGTAAAGTAATGTGACGGAATCGTTTAAAAGCACTGGCTCCGTCGATTTCTGCTGATTCGTATAGTTGGTTTGGAACGTTTTGCAAAGTCGCCAAATACAGCAGCATTGCGCCTCCCACACTCCACAGTTTCATTAAGATCAGAGCCGGTTTTGTCCATTGGGGATCAAATAACCAAGCAGGACCTTGAATCCCGACCCAAGCTAATATAGTATTTATTAAACCTGATGTAGGAGAGAGCATCTGCATCCATAATACATAGACGGCCACACCAGATAAAATAGCGGGTAAATAAAAAATAGTTCTGAATATGGAGATTCCTCGCACGCGTTGATTTAATAAGACGGCTAATAAAACACTCCCAATCGCTGTCAAAGGAACATTGAACAAGACGTAATACCCCGTATTATAGAGTGATTTCCAAAAAAGCTCATCTTGTGTAAACATTCTTCTGAAATTATCAAAGCCGATAAAGTCCATTTTGGAAGTCAAATTGTAGTTAGTAAAACTTCCATAGAAAGAAAATAGCATTGGCCCCAACATAAAAATAACGAAACCAATGATAAATGGAGAGACAAAGAAGAGGCCCCAAAGAGCATCATTTTTTTGTTTTTTAGTCTTTTTTTTCTTTTGCTTTTCTGTTGTAGCAGCCAATTTTTTCACCTCTTTCGTTTAGTACAAAACAAGGCGACAAAGAATAGCCTCTGTCACCTTGTCCGCTGAGTCATTTTGCTCATGAAATAAACCGTTATTCGTTTTGTTCAACGAGATTCTCAACTGAAGCTTGAGCTGCTTCCAATGCTTCTTCAGGTGATTTATTTCCAAGCATCACATTATCAATTTCTCCATTCACTAAAGAACTAAAGTCAGGTGCAGTCAAAGGAACAGGAGTGATCACTGTGTTTTCTAAATTGCGGTCAGCCATTTCATAAATCATTTGGCCTTCCTCATCTAAATCAGGATGAGTTGTCAGATTAGTGTTAGCTTCTTGGTTTGCCATAATATCAAAACTATTCAAACCAAATTTTTCTTGAACTTCTGTTGAAGTGAGGTATTTCATAAACTCATAAGAAGCTTCAGGATTTTCTGCTCCGTATGGGATTTCTAGAACGAAACCGCCACCCCATGACCAATTTCCGCTGCCTTCTTCATGTTCTGGTAAAGGTGCTACACCAAAGTTAAAGTCTTCAGGTGCATTTTCAAGTAAATTGGTGTAATAGTTGATATTTTGAGCTCGAATACCCACTAATCCAGAAATGAATGGATCAGCAACTCCTGAGCCGAATTCTGCTTCATATGAATTGATAGTGTCAGCACCATAGTAGTCTTGCCATTCTAAGATCCACTCAAGAGCTTCTACTTTTTCAGGTGTATCAATGGTCACATTACCTTCGTCATCGAACCAGCTTACGCCATTATCCGCATTTAATGCCCAAACATCTGCGCCTACATTCCAAAGCGGGTAAAATCCGATGCGTTCCCATGAATCTCCGTCTTGTACATCTAAAGCACGAGCGTATTCTTCTAATTCTTCCCATGTAGCAGGTGGAGTCTCAGGATCTAAGCCTACTTCCTCAAAAGCATCTTTATTGTAAAAAAGCACTTGGGTATCTGTATTAAAAGGCAACGCATAGGCATTATCTTCATAGAATACGGTTTCCCATAAATGAGGATAGAAGAGAGATTCCATATCATCTTCTTGGTTGATGTAGTCTTGAAGGTTCGTTGATTGTTGTGCTTCTGCACGTTGTTGAACTGAATTGATGTCTTGAACGATAACATCAGGTGGATCCCCAGCTGCAATAGAAGCTAGTGATTTGGTCCATATGTCTCCCCATGGTTGATAAACGTACTCAACCTCGATTTCGTCTTGTGATGTATTAAAATCTTCAATAATTTCTTCAATAGCGTCTCTGCGTAAACCAGAGCCCCAGAAAGACCAGAATTCAATCGAAACTTTATCTCCATCCGCTCCGGTATCTTCGGAATTATTTGCTTCTTCATTTCCTCCTCCGCATGCTGCTAATAAAAGCGCAGTTCCTGCTGTAAGGGTCAAAGAAAGCCAAAATTTCTTTCTTTTAATCATTGCTACCACCTTCACCTTTCTAAGTTATAATGGGAATAGCAGAATTAATGTCGGCACTTAACGTAAGGGCATACATTAATGAGTGCTTCTTCAATTTTGATGATATACTATAGTTTCGAAGTATTCAAATAAATAGCCTTAAATGATATAAAAATAAAAAAACTGCTTCAATCAGGTATTTCTTCCCCTCCGCAACTATTTTGGCTATAATTTACCTATTGACAAAAAGAATGATGCCGCTAAGGAGACTAAACAAGATGAGACAAACAAATGAAGAAAAAATTAACCGTTTAGAAGAGCTGAAAGAGACATACGATAGATTCAAAGAGAAACCTTTTCAATTAAATCTGAAAAGGGGAGTACCTGGCAAAGATCAATTAGCCTTATCTGAACCGATGTTGAACATTTTAACGCCGGAAGATCTGTATCAAGAAACTGAAGCTGATTTTCGTAATTATGGTGTACTGACAGGGATCCCTGAAGCGAAACAATTTTTTTCAGAAGTATTGGAAATTACCGCTGATGAGGTCATCGTTGGAGGGAATTCGAGCTTGCAGTTAATGTATACTGTTTTAGCCAGCAAAATGTTTTTAGGACAGTCAGATAAAAATTCAGCATGGGCTAAAGAAAAGGTAGTCAAATTTTTATGCCCAAGTCCAGGTTATGATCGACACTTCAATGCAACAGAAAAATTAGGGTTTGAATTGATTCCTATTGAAATGACTTCAACTGGACCGGATATGGATCAAGTGGAAATTCTAGTAGCTAATGATGCTTCAATCAAAGGAATCTGGTGTATCCCTACTTACAGCAATCCTACAGGAGTGACCTACTCGAACGAAGTAGTCGACAGATTGGCTAAAATGAAAACTCTTGCTCAAGATTTTGTGATTATGTGGGACAATGCTTATGTCGTGCACCACCTTAAAGAAAAGAAAGAACATGTTCAAAATGTATTAGAAACCAGCAAATCATATGGAACGGAAAAAAGAGTTTGGATGTTCTGTTCTACTTCAAAAATTACTTTTCCAGGTGCCGGGGTAGCAGCTTTGGGAGCTTGTAAAGAAAATATTGATTGGGTTACAGAAGTTCTTTCTGATCAGACGATTGGATTTGATAAAGTCAATCAGAAACGTCATGTGAAATTCTTGAAAGATAAAAAGCATTTACTGCAACATATGGAAAAACATACTGAACTATTGAAACCAAAATTTGACAGCATCAGTAATCTTTTTGGAAACTACTTTGGTGAAGAATCAACGATGTTGGAATGGACCGAGCCAAATGGGGGGTATTTTGTGCATTTAACGACAATGGATGGCTGTGCAGACAGAATTGTTGAGTTATTAGCGGATATTGGAGTGAGCTTAACAGAAGCGAATGCCTCTTATCCTTATGGAGTCAACCCACGAAATAACAGTATCCGTTTAGCGCCAACATCTATCTCAGTGGAAGAAATAGAAGCCGCTGTTAAGGCAATTTGTTTGTGTGTAGAAATGGTTAGTTTAGAAAAAGAACTGGACTCAAACAAATAAAGTGTGAAATACTTTTCAGCATGCTAAAATAAATGAGATAAAGGAAATAAAAAGGTTATTTATGAATTTAAGGAAAGCGAGTGGATAGCTATGTCAAAAGGAACGTTTTGGTTAGGAGCATTGATTGGAGGAGCAGCAGCCTACACAGCAGCTATGTTATATGCACCAAAACCAGGTGATGAGTTACAAGAAGAATTAATGGAGAAAGCAAATCGCACGAAAGAAACTGGAAAAGATTATTTTGATATTGCTAAAGATAAAAGCGAAGATGTCAAAGCGGTACTTCAAGATGCTTCAAAAGGTGTATCTGTTAGCTTTAAAGAAGCCTCCAACAAAATTTCAAGTCAAGCCAGAGTAGATGGTCCGATCTTAAAGGAAAATCTAAAGGGATTGAAAAATAAAAACTCCATGAGTAAAGACTTGTTAAAAGCCAATCTTAAAGCAGCAGCACAAGATGTGAAAATCACTGCTGGTGAATTGAAAAATGATCTTTCGGATGTTGGAAACAATGTTAAAATCTACTCTGGAGAGCTGGCTAAACAATCGAAACAAGAAATCACCGAAGCCAAAGAAGAAAGACAAGGCGAAAGAGAATATGAATTGTATCAAGAAGCCTTTGAAGAAGAGTTGGATATTGAAAATACCTTTAAAGAATAAAGTACTTTAAAGAAATTAAACAACTCATAAAGTCTCAACAAAAAATAACCCTTCTGAAATTCACTTTACTCCATGAATTTCAGAAGGGTTATTTCAATCAATCATCTTGTTTCTTTCCGTCTTTTGTATAGCGAATAACGGAAGAATCCTTATTCTCTGCAATTTCTTTGGCGCGCTTTACAGCATCTGCTTTTTTATCAAATGTATCACTTGGACGCTTAGCATCTTCTGTTTTTACGACCCAAGTGTCGTCTTCAAAATAGACTTCCACATCATTGTCCAATAAATCTGGATTGGAGCTGGAGGTATCATGTTTGTCAGTTTTGGTTGGGTTCTTTTCGTTCTCGTAGGCTTCTTTTTCATCTTTTGAAGCATCTGACAACCATTCTTTTGCTTGTGAGATTGCAATAGGAATGGCTCTATCTTCTGGATAATCATTGTCGAGTAGAGCATTGCCGATATCTATGGCTTTTTTACGCAATAAAGGGTCGAAATTTTTAAAAGCATTTGGAAAATCGTTCATATTCCATGGCATAGTATCTATCCTTTCTATCTGAACTATTTCCCTCACAATGTATCACTCTTTAACTCACTCAGCAAATGAAACGATTTATAAAAACAAAAAAATACTATGGAAAACTACTTTCTGTTAATGTAAAAAAATAGGACTTATGGTACAGTTGATTTATAAAAAAATCACGCGAGGAGTGAAGCGCATGAAAAAAGTGCTTATTTTAGGAGGCACGCGTTTTTTTGGACGTAAAGCAGCAGATAAACTGATTTCAAAAGGATACCATGTCACTTTCGCTACAAGAGGCAACAATAAAGTGCCAAAAGGCAAAAATGTCGCACACGTTGTACTGGACCGTTCTGATGCGGAACATGAAGGATGGAACGATATTTGCGAAAAAAAATGGGATATTGTATTAGACAATATTTGTTTCACAAAAGAAGATGCGCAAATCATTCAAGAAAAGCTGGGTGGAAAAGTAGGGTATTACTTATTCACTTCCACATTATCCGTTTATAAAGGAAGCAAAGATGGATACAGTGAAACAGATTTTGATCCTTGGTTATTTGATTTGGACAGAACTAAAGAAGTTACTTATGGAGAAGGCAAACGTCAAGCAGAAAAAGTCTTGTTTGAAGACGAAGCTTTTCCAACTGCGGCTTTAAGGATTCCAATCGTCTTAGATGTGAATGATTATACTGAGCGTCTGCACTATTATATTCGTCGAATGATGAATGAAGAAAGTTTCCGTCTATATCGTGCTGATGCGCGCATCAGTTTCATTAAGGGAAGCGAAGTAGCTAATGTTATGATGTGGTTGATCGAAAACCAAAAAACAGGGGTCTACAATGCGAGTTCAAATGAAACCGTTGAACTGGAAACGTTGATGCATTGGATCGAAGAAGCCACTGGAAAACAAGCCAATATTGAATACACTTCTGATGAAGAAAACCAATCGCCGTTTAGTCTGAAGGAAGACTGTTATTTGAAAGTGACGCGTTTAGAAAAAGAAGGGTATCCTGTACCGGATTTAAAAAGTTGGCTGCAACCGTTGATATACCAATTAACTGCCGAACTAAAACAAGAAAATAACTAAGGTCTAACTAGTCTAGTGAGGAGTTTCAAAGAGTTGAAAAAGATAGAAAAAGCAAAAAAATTCTTGAAAGAAAATCTTGATTTGTTTCAATGTCCTATTTGTCAAGAGCCGTTTCAATCGGTAGATGGAAATAGTCTGGTGTGTGAAGAAGGCCACAACTTTAATATTTCTAAAAAAGGGACGGTTCATTTTTTAACAAAAGGGGTCTCTAATGAATACGATACGGAGATGCTGTCTTCACGTTTTCGGATAGCTCAAGCGGGTTTGTTCAACATTATGCTGGACGAGATTATGGAGCACATTGAAGAAAAAAACGGTACAACCATTGATATTGGATCTGGGGAAGGTTCTCAATTAGACTATCTGTCTTCATTGGGGCTTGAAGGAAAGCAAATCGGATTCGATATCTCCAAAGATGCGATTGCTTTAGCGGGAAGTCATTTTACAGATGCTTTTTGGTGTGTGGCTGATTTGGCTCATTCTCCATTTGCAAGTAAACAAACTGATACATTATTGAACATTTTTTCTCCTTCGAATTATCAAGAATTCAAAAGAATGCTGCGGCCTAATGGAACTCTTCTAAAAATTGTTCCGGATAAAGATTACTTAATAGAACTAAGAAATGTGCTTTATCGAGATCGAGAAGAGAAGCAATCGTATTCGAATGAACTGGTGGTCGCAAAGTTCCAAGAACACTTTCCGGAGAGTCAAATTTACACCATTCGATATAGTTTTCCGCTGACGCTGGAAAACTATCAGGATTTGGTGAAAATGACCCCTTTGAACTGGGGAGCAAGTGAGGAAGCTTTAAAATATGCGGTAGCTCATCCACTGAAAGAAATTACGATCCATGTTTGTTTATTAGTGGGTAAAATGCCAGAATAATCAAGCAAATCAAACGATTTCCTAAAAAAGTCATTTTTAGTTGAGACAAGAAAACTATTTAAAAGATTTCCCTTGCATTCATATCATGATGGTGTTATATTGTTATTTATAAGCCAAACAGGTTCATTCGTTTTTATCAGTAATCCCATCAGATGTTGATAAAAGTTAATGAGATCAAGAGGCTCTACTAACGTATCGTTTCGCAGTGCTGGACACCGAAGCGATACGTTTTTTTGTCGTTCAAATTTGCATTATCATCATCTAGCTGTGCTCATTGATGATGACAACCAGATTATCCTCATTCAACTGTGCTCCATGACGATAACAACCGCATTATCGTCATTCTTCAGCCATGATCTAGGATACTATGAGCAACCTATATCCCAACTAAAGTTCTATCTGATTTAGCTTATAAGATAGTTAGCCGTTACTTACTTACGTCAAAAATTGCGGAACCGTTTAAAAAGACAGGATTGAATTGTAACAGACTAGACAGAGTAAATATGATAAAATAAACTTACATTCTTAAATTATGAAGACGACATGAAGGTTGGGATCGAGATGACCAGTGGGACTTTATTAAAAAAGCGGATCATTGAGGAAAGTAAACGAATCGGCATTGATAAAATCGGGTTTGCTACAGCAGAACCGTTTGATGGTCTAGAGGAAAGATTGAAAGCTCAACAAGCAAAAGGGCACCATTCTGGATTCGAACACAAAGTCATTGAAGAACGCGTTTATCCAGAGTTGATTTTTGATCAGCCAAAATCTATTATCTCCATTGCTTTAGCGTATCCTACAAAAATGAGTGAGCCTCCGCAGAGAGAAAAAGGGGTTCGACGTGGAGAATTTGCGCGCGCTTCTTGGGGGCAAGATTACCATGACATATTGCGGAATCGTATGGAGCGCCTCATCGATTATATACGTGTGACCGCTGATAAAGAAGTGACTTTTAAGCCGATGGTAGACACGGGCGAATTAGTAGATGTTGCCGTAGCTCAACGAGCGGGAGTGGGGTTTATTGGGCGAAATGGCTTGCTGATCACAGAAGAATTCGGCAGCTATGTGTATTTGGGAGAAATCATCACTAATCTAGAGTTTGAGCCAGACGAACCTGTTCCTTTTGGATGCGGGGAATGCATGCGTTGTGTCACTGCTTGTCCTACTGGAGCATTACTGGGAGATGGAAGAATCAATGCTAAACAATGCCTTTCTTACCAGACACAAACCAAAGGGATGATGGACGAACAATTCCGCCGTAAAATCGGACATGTCATTTACGGATGCGATATTTGCCAAATTGTTTGTCCTTATAATAGAGGAAAAGATTTTCATTTTCATGATGAAATGGAACCCGATCCTGAAAAAGTGATGCCCAAATTAAAACCATTGCTGACAATCAGCAACAAAGACTTTAAAGAGCAATTTGGCTCAATGGCTGGTTCCTGGAGAGGGAAGAAGCCGCTGCAGAGAAATGCTATTATTGCCTTAGGAAACTCGCGTGATCGGACTGCTTTGCCGGATCTGTTGCGCTGCATCGAAGAAGATGTTCGTCCCGTAATTCGTGGGACAGCAGCTTGGTCTATTTCCAAAATAGTCACAAAAAGAGATGATCTGGTGATCGAATTTCTACACGAAGCTTTGGAGAAAGAGACGGATGAAGAAGCTGTTTATGAGATTACTCAAGCTATTGAAGTCATCAGAAATAAAAAATTGAAGTAAGTTAATAGGAGAGAGAGAAAGAAACATGACAAATCACATTGCACTATTTGAACCACTGATTCCAGCAAATACAGGAAACATTGCCCGTACGTGTGCTGCAACCAACTCGCATTTACATTTGATTGAGCCATTAGGATTTAAAACGGATGACAAACATTTAAAACGAGCTGGATTAGATTATTGGAATGATGTAAACATTACTTATCATAAAAACTTGGAAGCCTTTATGGAATATTCTAAAGACGGACAGCTGTTTTTAGTCTCTAAGTTTGCCAATCGCGTTTACAGCGAGGTAGATTATACCAATACAGAAGAAGATTATTATTTTCTTTTTGGGAAAGAAACAACAGGATTGCCGGAAGAATTTATGCGTGAAAATGAAGAGAAGTGTGTACGATTACCGATGAATGATGAACACGTGCGTTCTTTAAATCTCTCCAATACAGCGGCCATTATGATTTATGAAGTATTACGGCAACAAGAATTTTCTGGATTAGAATTGCAACACCATTACGCTAACGACAAACTAGACTAACCTTTACTTGCTTATCTTGGAGAAGTTCATTCTATTCCAAGGTGGGCTTTTTTTATAGTCCAAAATCAACTTCTAAGAAAATAATGAAAAAGATGAATAAAATATGTCAATTTGACTTGTGTATTTTTAATGAAAGGGCTACAATATGACTTGTAAACTATACTTAGGAAATGGAGAGAATCGATCATGATTTATTTAGCAGATTTAAACATTCATAAATTAAGATTATCCTCCTATTCAAAAATCGACGAGTAAATGTAAAGGAAATTCTGCACTCATCTGTTTTTTAATAGATTAGTGCTATTTTTTTGTCTTTTTTTGATAGGAGCGTGGAAAGTTGGGGGAGAATGAAAGAGTTAGTTAAACAATTGTGGCCTTTTTTTAAAACGCATAAGAAGAGATATGGGTGGGGGATATTTGCCATGTTATTCTCAAATGCGGCAGTGCTGATACCACCATATATCATTGGAAATGTGATCGACCAGATTTACAGCAATACATTAACTACTGAAAGACTAATCAGCCAAATCGCTTTATTTGTTCTATCGATCGTAATTACTTATGGAACAGAAGTATTTTGGGGATATCTATTTTTCGGAGGCAGAAACTTATTGGCCAAAGAACTACGAGAACGATTAATGAAACACTTTTTACGTATGAGAGCAACCTTTTATGAAAAATATCGTACCGGAGATTTAATGGCCCGTTCCACCAATGACTTAGATGCAATATCAGAAATGGCTGGTTATGGAATTATGGTAACCATGGATTCGACAGTTTTTCTTGGATTTATCTTGGTCATGATGTTTGTTTCGGTGTCTTGGAAATTGACCATCTGGTCTATGCTGACTATGCCGATCATGGCGTATCTGTTGAAAATACTTGGAGATCGAGTGAATGAGCGATATTTAGCTTCTCAAACAGCTTTTGCAGATATCAATGATGATGTCTTGGAAGGCGTAGAGGGTGTACGAGTCGTGCGTGCGTACGTTCAAGAAGATGCTATGGCTCAAAAATTTGCGGAAAAAACAGAAGATGTCCTGCAAAAAAACATTTCTGTAGCGCAAATCAACGCCTTGTTTTCTCCGATTGTAAAGATCTTGATGGGAATCAGTTACATTGTAGCATTTGGTTACGGTGCTGTTTTAGTTTCAAATGGAGAACTGACTTTAGGACAGTTGATTTCTTTCCAAGTCTACTTAGGTATGCTGGTGTGGCCAGTTCAGGCAGTCGGGGAACTGATCAACTTGGTGCAGCAAGGTAGTGCTTCTATGAAACGAGTGGCAGAAGTATTGGGATCCAGTGATGATATGGAGCAAGAGGGATACAAAGCTGTACTGGATAGTCAAGATATCGAATATTCAGGAGTCACCTTTAAATATCCCTCTTCTGAGTCTGCCAATTTGGCGAATGTCAAAACTAAAATCGCTCAAGGAAATACTCTGGGGATTGTAGGAAAAACCGGGAGCGGGAAAACGACTTTTATCCGTCAATTACTGCTCCAATATCCTGCTGGAAATGGAGCGGTCACTGTTGGATCTGAGTCCATTCAAGAGTTGAAAAGCGACGTGTTGAAACCAATGATCGGTTATGTCCCGCAGGATTATACGCTGTTTTCTCGTTCAATAAGAGAAAATATTCAGTTCGGCAAGCCAGGAGCAACGGATGACGAGATCATGGATGCAGTTCGTTTGGCCAATTTTGAAGAAGATCTAGCTAGAATGCCTGAAGGGTTGGATACATTGATTGGAGAAAGAGGCGTTGCCATCTCAGGTGGGCAAAAACAACGTGTTTCCATTGCGCGTGCGTTGATTAAAAATCCAGAGTACTTGATTTTAGATGACTCGTTATCTGCAGTAGATGCGAAAACAGAACAAAAAATCATTGATAATATTCAACACGTTCGTAAAGGGAAAACGACCTTGATCACCACTCATCGTCTATCAGCGATTCATCATGCAGACTGGATCATTGTGCTGGAAGATGGGAAAATTATTGAAGAAGGTACACATGCTGATTTGATTGCCAAAGAAGGATGGTACCAAACGCAATACCAAAGACAACAATTAAAAGAGGAGGACACTAAATGAAAAATACAATTAAAGAATTAGTGGTTTATTCCTTCCAGAAAAAACTCCATTTTTCTATTGGGATCTTATTAATGATTGTTGCTGTAGGAGCTGATTTAGCAGGTCCCTTGATTATTCAACGAATCATTGATGATGTAATTGCTCCTTCGAATCAGACGCTGCTAGCTGTCGATTTATTGATCCGTTATTTAGCCGTATTCTTAGGACTGGCGCTTGTAACAGCGATAACCCGGTACTTTAGTTTCTTACTGCTGACTATCGGAGCAAATGAAATCGTTAAAAATATGCGGAATGATTTATTTGCCCATGTACAAAAACTGCCGATCCGTTATTTTGACAATTTGCCTGCTGGAAAAGTGGTTTCTCGTATCACAAATGATACGGAGCAATTACGGATATTTTACGTCGTTGTGGTTGGACAAGTGTTGACCAACTTGATTTATCTAGTAGGGATCTATATTGCCTTGATGCAAATTAGCATTACTTTTGGATTGATTACGCTGTTATTGGTTCCTTTCTTTGTATTGTGGGCAGTTGTGTACCAAAAGTTTGCTGTACCGTTTACTACAAAAATCCGGTCATTGGTTAGTGAGATCAATGGGACCTTAAATGAATCCATTCAAGGGATGTCGATCATTCAAGCTTATCAGCAAGAAGACAAAATGGAAAAAGAATTTACGGATGTAAATGAAGAGTGGTATAAATACAGTTTGAAATTTACGTTATTGGATTCTATGGGCTCGTTTAGTTTTGTGGAAGTGATTAAAAATATTACCTTGCTCTTGTTGGTAGTGTATTTTGGAAACGCCTATTTTAGTTCGGCACTAGGGATAACAGTTGGAGTATTGTATGTTTATGTAGATTACACGACTCGTTTATTTAATCCCATTCAAGGTATTGTGACCCAATACGCTTACTTGCAGACTGCGATGGCTTCGGCGAAACGAGTTTTTGAAATGAAATTAGTCAAAACAGAAGAAGACCAGACAGGCGAATTAGACTTTAAAGAAGGGGAAGTTGTCTTTGATCAAGTTTCATTTGCTTATAAGGATGAAGAATACGTATTGAAAGATATCGATTTTACAGCTAGAAAAGGTCAAACGGTCGCTTTAGTAGGCCATACAGGTTCAGGAAAAAGCTCGATCATGAATTTGTTATTCCGTTTTTATGACCCGACTAAGGGGACGATCACAATAGATGGTACGCCGACCACATCCGTCTCTAGAAAAAGTTTGCGCAGACATATGGGGATCGTGCTGCAGGACCCTTATTTGTTTAAGGGAACGATCGCTTCAAACATTACGTTGGGAGAAACTTCGATCAGTCGTGAAGCGGTGATCAAAGCAATCGAAGAAGTTGGCGGAGACACCTTGCTGCATAATATGCCAAAGGGAATTGATGAACCCGTAGTGGATAAGGGCAGTACGCTTTCGTCTGGTCAACGCCAATTAATCTCATTTGCGAGAGCGCTGGCCTTTGATCCTGAAATATTGATTTTAGATGAAGCAACTTCAAGTATCGATACTGAAACGGAGGAAATGATTCAACATGCGATGGAGGTGTTGAAAAAGGGAAGAACAACATTCATTATTGCCCATCGCTTGTCGACGATCCAACATGCTGATCAAATTCTAGTGCTGAATCAAGGTCAAATTGTAGAACAGGGAGATCATGAGTCATTGATTCAAAAACAAGGAATCTATGCAGAAATGTATCGTTCACAAAAAGAAAAAAGTCAATAAAACAGAGCAACACCCTTACTTTACAAAAGTAAGGGTGTTGCTCTATAATAAGAGAATCATATGATGTAGGTGAATAAATGAAAAAAATTGTTATTTTATTGATTAGAGGATACCAAAAAGGGATTTCTCCTCTTTTTCCACCCAGTTGCCGCTACCATCCAACTTGTTCGCAATATTCGATCGATGCGGTTCGCAAACATGGAGCGATCAAGGGATCAATTATGGGCTTCTTTAGAATTTTACGCTGTAATCCATTTGTCAGAGGAGGGTATGATCCAGTCCCGGAACATTTTTCCATTAGACGCAATAAAAAAAACGAGGTTGAGTAAAAGTTTGCCTTCTACTCAACCTCGTTTTTTTTGCTGTTACATTTGGTCAGGAGAATGTACTCCTAATATTCTTAAATCTTCTTTCAATAAGATAGCGACTGCTTGAACCAAAGCTAAACGGGCTGGTTTTTCAGCATCTTCAGTCAATACACGACTGTTGGCGTAGTATTTGTTGAAGGCTTGTGCCAAATGGATCGCGTGTTTAGCGATTACAGATGGTTCCAACTTACCAAAAGCACGTTGAAGTGTCTCAGGATATTCTTGGATCAGTTTGATCACTTCCCAACTGTAAGCATCATCTAAAGCGTAGAAATCAGCAGCAGAAACTTCATCAACGCCTGCTTTACGCAAGATACTTAAAGCTCTAGCTCTAGAGTATTGAACATAAGGGCCTGTTTCTCCTTCAAATTGAACGATTTCATCGATCGTAAAGTCAAAGTTGTTTAAACGATCATTTTTCAAATCGTGGAAGACAACAGCGCCGATACCTACTTGGCGGGCAACTTCTTCTTTATTCGGTAAATCAGGATTTTTCGCTTCGATTTGTTTTAGGGCCACGGCAACGGCTTCATCCAATACTTCTTCTAGAAGAACGATTTTTCCTTTACGTGTAGACAATTTTTTACCATCTTTTGTGATCAGACCAAATGGAACATGGTGCATATCATTAGCCCAGTCATAACCCATTTCAGTCAGAACAGCTTTTAATTGTTTGAAATGATTGCTTTGTTCATTTCCAACTGCATATAGAGATAAAGCAAAATCATACGTACGTTTACGATAAATAGCAGCAGCTAAATCACGGGTGATATACAGTGTTGCACCATCTGATTTTTTGATCAATGCTGGGTTTAAATTGTATTTTTCTAAATCCACAATTGTAGCTCCGTTGTCTACGGTCAAAATATTTTTTTCTTCTAATAAATCGACAACTTCTTGCATTTTGTCATTGTAGAAAGCTTCTCCATTGAAAGAATCAAACGTGATTTCTAGTTTATCATAAATGCGATTGAATTCTTTTAAAGATTCTTCTTTGAACCATTTCCATAATTCAGTAGCTTCTTCGTCACCATCTTCTAATTTTTTGAACCATTCACGGCCATCGTCTTCTAATTCAGGTTTTTCTTCTGCTTCTTCATGGAATTGAACATACAGTTTCAATAACTCTTGAATCGGATTTTCTCTAACCGCTTCCTCAGTACCCCATAATTTATAAGCAGTGATCAATTTTCCAAATTGAGTACCCCAGTCTCCTAAGTGATTGATTTTGATAGGTTGGTAGCCCATTTTTTCAACAATATGTGCTAAAGCATTTCCGATTACAGTAGAACGCAAGTGTCCTAAAGAAATAGGTTTAGCAATATTAGGAGAAGACATATCGATCGGAACATTTTCTCCATGTCCGATATTGATATCACCGTATGCATTTTTTTGTTCTAAGATTTCTTGTAAGACGTGGGCACTAACGGTTTTTTTATTTAAGAAAAAGTTCAAATAAGGTCCGACAACTTCAACTTTTTCAACAATGGGGGAAGATACTTTTTCTCCTAAATCGGCAGCAATTTGTTGTGGTGCTTTACGGTAAGCTTTTGCTAGTGAGAAAGCTGGGAAAGCTACATCCCCATGTTCAACGGATTTTGGCTTTTCCAATAAGTTAAGAATGTCTTCAACAGACAATGTTTCTGAAACTTGTTCATGCAAGGCTTGAGCCACTTGTAATTTGTAATTCATTGTCATAACTCCTCTAGTTAATTTGTTTTTTAAATTTTGTCTTTGTATTTATGAATGTATTATGCTCAGTAGAAAAGACCCAATCATCTGGAGAACAGTTTTTTTGCATAAAAAAATAGCCCTTTTTTAGTTTTCATGACATCAAACTAAAAAAGAGACGAGAATTCCCCGCGGTACCACTCTTATTGCAACGTCAAATTGACGCAACCACTTGATTCACTGTAACGGCCGAATAAGCCGGATGGAACTAGTGATACTGATCCTTGTTCTCATCTCTCCGAAGTGCGCTTCCTGCAAGTTTTTATTACTGGCTCTCACCAACCCAGCTCGCTTCAAAACATCCTCAAGCAGTACTCTCTTCATCTACGATTGTTCATTCAATTTTGTATAGCCTATTATAACAAAACAACAGGCGAGATGCCAATGTTTTTCAATAAAAAGAATGTTTATTCATTATTATTGTAAAAATAATTAAATTATTAACCGCTTTCTACCTTTTTTTGATATACTGGGAGACAAAGAAACGAATTACATATGGAGGTTTGGCTATGAAAAAAACGAATCGTCAATTAGCAATCAAACAGATTATCACCAATCACGATATTGCTACCCAAGATGAATTGCTCCATTATTTAAAAGAGGAGGGAGTAGAAGCAACCCAAGCGACTATCTCTAGAGATATTAAAGAAATGAATTTAATCAAAACT
Source organism: Desemzia sp. FAM 23990 (assembly GCF_045528485.1). Lineage (NCBI taxonomy): Bacteria > Bacillati > Bacillota > Bacilli > Lactobacillales > Carnobacteriaceae > Desemzia > Desemzia sp. FAM 23990. The sequence continues at coordinate 128,908 of NZ_JBGQQW010000001.1, read as the reverse complement.
TCGACTCCTCAAGGTGGTATGAAATATACTTTATACCAAACGAATAATTTGTCTGTAGAAGAGCGTCTGCAATCAACATTGGGCAATGTCGTGGTAAAACTAGAACGTGTACAATTCATCACGATTATTGTGACTATACCTGGAAATGCTCACGTCGCTGCGGCATTGATTGATGCGATCGAATTTCCTGAGATAGTGGCTTCTGTAGGTGGTAACGATACTTGTCTATTGATTTCAAAAGACGAAGAAAATGCGATAAAAATGTATGAATATTTGAATCAATTTATTAAACTGTAAAATTAAAAATAGGATATGTTTAGAAGTCTCATTTTAAAAGAAAAGAGGAATTAAATTGGCTAGTGAATCAGCAAATGAATTACTAAAATTGCAAAATGGCTCTGATATACGTGGAATAGCGGTCAAAACACCGGAACACGACATTACGTTGCATGATCAAACAATCGAATCCATAGCTTTTGGTTTTGCTTGTTGGTTAAAAGAGAAAAAGCAATTGATAATGGATAATTTAGAGAAACCTGTAAAAGTTGCTATCGGACAAGACAGCCGCTTATCTGGAAACCGAATCAAAGAAGTGCTGATCGAAGCCTTGAATAATGCAGGTATCGACGTGGTAGATGTTGGATTATCAACGACACCGGCACTTTTTATGGCCACTCAATATGAGTATTATGCCTGTGATGCTTCCATTATGATCACTGCCAGTCATTTGCCGTTTGAATACAACGGCTTGAAATTTTTTACAGCTGATGGAGGAGCAGAGCACGAAGACATTACTTTTATGTTGGAAAACGCGAATTGGGATGCTGTGACTTGGGAGAATAATCAAGGCATCATTGAACGTAAAAATTTGTTGGAAGATTATGCAGCTGATTTACGTCAAAAAATTCAAGCTGGCATCACGACAGCTCGTAATCCTGAACTTCCTTTAGAGGGAAAACACATTGTTGTGGATGCTGGAAACGGAGCTGGAGGTTTTTTTGCCACAGAAGTATTGGAAAAGCTGGGAGCGGATATTTCAGGAAGTCAATTCTTGGAACCAGATGGCAATTTTCCCAATCATGTTCCAAACCCCGATAACAAACAAGCGATGGCAAGCATTAAACAAGCCGTGCTGGACAGTGATGCCGATATGGGAGTTATTTTCGATACGGATGTAGATCGATCAGCTTTAGTAGATCGCCACGGACAAACGGTGAATCGGAACAATCTGATTGCGGTAATTTCAGCAATCGTGATCCAAGAGAATCCGGGAACGACTATCGTGACAAGTTCAGCGACTTCTGAACACTTGAAAGACTTTATTGAACAGCTTGGAGGACACCAAAATCGGCACCTAACGGGTTACCGCAACGTCATCAATCAAGCCATCAAATTAAATCAAGAAGGTGTGCACACATCAGTTGCGATCGAAACGAGTGGTCATGCAGCACTGAAAGAAAATTATTTCCTGGATGATGGAGCTTACTTGATTGCTAAGATCTTGATTGCGGATGCTGAATTATCTGCAGAAGGCAAGGAGTTCTCGAGTTTATTTGAATCATTAAAACAACCTGTTGAAACAGATGAAGTTCGTTTTAAAATCACTACAGATACAGTCCAACAAACTGGCGAGGAAGTTATTGAAGCATTTAAAAACTTTATAACTGATCAGCCGGATATGGAGATTGAAAACAACAACTTAGAGGGTGTACGTGTCAATACATCTGGTGCATATGGAACAGGCTGGTTTTTATTACGCTTAAGTCTGCATGAACCGTTGCTGGTTTTATATTTTGAAAGTGATCAAGCAGATTCGATTGCTCAATTGCGAGAAAATGTTAAACTGTTCTTTAGTCAACAAGAAGGACTAGATTCTTCTAAGTTATAAAGAAAAAAGGTAGAAAAGGGAGTGTTAATGTGGTTCAACCATTAGCTGAAAGTATTACATTATACAACGGAGTCGAAATTCCTAAATTAGGTTTAGGCGTATTTTTGATGAAGGACGAAGAAGAACTTGTGGAAGCAGTCAAAGCTGCTGTCGAAGTTGGCTACCGTCATTTTGATACTGCCAAAATTTATGGAAATGAAGAATACTTGGCTAGAGGACTAAAAGAATCTGGTATTACCAGAGAAGAAATTTTCTTGACTTCAAAAGTGTGGAACTACGACCAAGGCTACGAAGAAACGAAAGCAGCTTTCCAAGAATCATTAGATCGTTTAGATACAGACTATTTAGACTTGTATTTGATTCACTGGGCTGCTCCTAAATACGTGGAAACTTGGAAAGCTTTAGTGGAATTGTACGAAGAAGGCAGAGTCAAAGCCATCGGCGTATCTAATTTCCAAACTCACCATTTAGAAGAATTGAAAAAACAAGAATTGATGCAACCAATGATCAATCAAATTGAGACTCACCCAGAGTTCCCGCAAAATGAATTGCACGAATACATGAAAGAAAACGGCATTATTCATGAAGCATGGGGTCCATTAGGTCAAGGAAAAACTGACTTGTTCAATCAACCGATCATTGTGGAATTAGCTGCAAAATACGGCAAAACACCTGCACAAGTCATCTTGCGTTGGCACTTAGAAAGAGGAGAAGTGATTATTCCAAAATCTGTACACGCTAACCGCATCAAAGAAAACAGTGAAATATTTGATTTCAGTTTAACGGCTGAAGAGATGGAGCAAATGAAATCTTTAGATACTGGTGTTCGCTACGGTAGCGATCCTGATGATCAAGAAAGATTTAAAGAAACTTCTATCCGTCCAGAAGACGCTAAATAATAGTTGGACTGTGTTGTGTCGATCAAATTAAATACACAAAAAGCTCTAGACGCTAGGAAACAATTCCTAGCGCCCAGAGCTTTTTGTGGTGGTTTCCATAAGTCGTTGATAAGGAAGGTTGGGTACTATTTAACTATCGGAGTGGTTTACCGGTTCGGATTGTGAACTATAGTGGTTCTACTTAATAATCGGCTTGCTTTACCGGTGTGAATTGCCAGCTATAGTGGCTCTACTTAACAATTCGCAGGAGTTATCGGTTCGATTAGTGATCTATAATGGTTCTACCTAATAATTGGGTTGAACCACCAGGCTGAATTATGAGCTACAAAGCTGTTCCTTAACCATAAGGCAGTTTTGAAAAAAGTAAAAGCATCACACGTCATAAGCCGCCTCTGAAAAAGTAATCCTTGTATTTTAAAAGAAGTTAGCTTAGAATAAGCAATGTAGGTGCGTTAGGGTTAGTAGATAAATGATGGGTAAAAGAGAGCTTTTTGATTGCTGAAAGAAAAGCCCCCGCTGATTGATTGAACCTTCCTGACAATACGTTGTAGAAATATGACCGGAGTTCTGCCGTTATCAGAAATTGAGTTGGGTCAACTGAAACTGACCAATTAAGGTGGTACCGCGGAGACAGTATGTTTCGTCCTTTTTAGAGGATGGAGTATGCTTATTTTTTTTGCCAAAATCGTTCGTTAAAATAGGAGGAAGAAAGTATGAGTAATTTACAAAAAGAAGATTTTTCAGCTTGGTATATCCAAACAATCAAACAAGCCGATTTAATGGATTATTCACCAGTTCGTGGGTGTATCGTGTTCAAACCGGACAGCTACGAAATGTGGGAACACATCCAAGAGGAATTCAATAAACGTTTTAAAGAAGAAGGTATCCGTAATGCTTACTTCCCAATGCTGATTCCTGAATCATTCTTTACAAAAGAAAAAGATCATATTGAAGGGTTCAGCCCGGAATTGCCATGGGTAACTGAAGCAGCAGGAGAACAATTGGAAGAACGTTTAGCTTTGCGTCCTACTTCTGAAACAATGATTGGTACAGCCTTTAGTGATTGGGTAAACTCTTACCGCGATTTACCAATGCAGATCAACCAATGGGCAAATGTATTCCGTTGGGAAAAGAAAACTTTACCATTTTTACGCACTTCTGAGTTTTTATGGCAAGAAGGGCATACAGCACACGAAAGCGAAGAAGATGCACGCAAACGCACGATGCGTATGCTGACTATTTATAAAGAAGTAATTGAAGGATTGTTAGCTGTACCAGTATACGAAGGGCAAAAAACACCTTCTGAACGTTTTGCTGGGGCAGTAGATACTTTTTCTGTTGAAGCTATGATGAAAGATGGAAAAGCGGTTCAAGCAGGAACTTCTCACTATATGGGAACGAAATTTGCTGAAGCTTTTGATATCAAATTTTTGAATAAAGACAATCAACATGTACTAGCTCATACGACATCATGGGGCGTGTCTACACGTTTGATCGGTGCTTTGATCATGACTCATGGGGACGAGCAAGGATTGGTATTGCCGCCGAAAGTGGCTGCTAAACAAGTCGTCTTATTGCCTGTTGGTCCATGGAAGAAAAAACCAGAGATCGTGGAACGTTTAAGAGAATTAGAAACCGAATTGAAAGTGAACGGTTTCCGTGTCATTTTAGATGATACAGACAACTCTCCAGGTTTCAAATTCAATGAATGGGAACTAAAAGGTGTGCCAATGCGTATTGAATTTGGCCCTAGAGATATGGAAAATAATCAAGTGATGGTTAAAATGCGCGATCTAGGCGATAAAGAGGCCGTTTCTTTAGATGATATCATGGCTTACGTACCAGAAGCACTTGACAGTATGCAAACACGCTTGTTGGAAACAGCTCGTGAATACCGCAAAGAAAATGAATATACAACGATCGATACATTAGATGAGCTGAAAGCTCATATCGAAGAGAAAAAAACTGCGGGAGAAGTACCAGGGTTTGTCTTAGCTGGTTGGGATGGCGAATTGGAAACGGAAGCTAAAATCAAAGAAGAAACAGGCTTCACAACTCGTAATATTCCTTTCAATCCACCTGTGGTTAAAGAAACTTGTATCGTATCCGGTAAACCTGCTAAACATACCGTTTGGTTAGCAAGAGCTTATTGATCCATAAAAAAGAAAAACATCTCATCAGCGAATGCTGAGAGATGTTTTTTTATCATAACAATCAAAAGAGACCAGAATCCACCACATAACAGGTGAATTTTGATCTCTTTTAGATTAAGGTTTTATTTAGTCCTGTTCTGCTGTATCTTTCATCGTAGACACAGGAGACCAATGCCAATTAAAGCCGTCTTTTTGCAATAAATGTTTACTTTCGATAGGACCCATGGAGCCGCTTGGATAGTTCGGGAACTCCATATCAAACGTATCCCAAGCTGTACGAATCTTATCCACAAATTCCCATGATGCTGCTACTTCATCCCAATGCGTAAAGTTTGTCGCATCGCCGTTTAAACAATCTAAGATCAATTTTTCATAGGCTTCAGGGCTGTTCGCAGTAGTTTCTGCAGAATGAGAACTAGTCAATTGGATAGGTTCAGGTTGAACTCCTGGGCCTACTTTTTTAGCATTTAATTGCAATGCAAATCCCTCGGTAGGAGAGATGAAAATAGACAATATATTTGGAGGCAACGGCTGATTATCGGCTGTTTGGAATAATTGATGAGGAACATTTTTGAATTCGATATCAATTTGTGTCCCTTTTTCAGCCAAACGTTTACCAGTACGGATATATAGTGGAACACCAGACCATCTATAATTATCAATAAACAATTTTCCAGCTACGAAAGTTTCTGTTTGAGAATTTTCAGCCACATTTTTCTCTTCACAATATCCTGTCAAAGTTTCTCCGTTGACAGTACTTCTTCCATATTGACCGCGAACAAAGTTTACACGTACTTCCTCTTCTGAATACAAACGAAGCGAACGCAAAACTTTGATTTTCTCTTGTCGAATTTCATAATCACGGAAGACAGCTGGAGGTTCCATTGCCAACAAGGCTACAATTTGAAGAATGTGATTTTGAACCATATCTCTTAGAGCTCCACTGGTATCATAGTAACCACCGCGTTCTTCAACGCCTAAAGATTCGCTCAAAGTGATCTGAATGTTATTGATGTAGCGATTGTTCCACATGGATTCGATCAAATGATTGCCGTATCGGATAGTCGAAATATTTTGAACCATTTCTTTTCCTAGATAGTGGTCGATCCGATAAATTTGATCTTCATTGAAAGAAGCACGAATGTGATCATTGAGTTCAAAGGCACTTTCGTAATTATTTCCAAAAGGTTTCTCGATCACCAAACGATTGAATCCTTTTTCAGTCAGCAATTGTTGCGATTTAATGTTTTCACCGATGATTCCAAAGAAATCTGGGGACATTGCTAAATAAAACATCCGATTTCCGTCTAATTGATAAGTGTCGTCTAGACGTTCAGCAAGCGACTGCAATGTTTTATAATGTTCGATGTCTTGTACATTATGGGATTGGTAATAAAAATGACTTGCAAATTCTTTCGCATGTTCCTCAGATTCTGCCAAATCTCCAATTTTACTCATGATGATCTCCCGATAATAGTCATCAGACCATTCTCTTCTAGCTGTTCCAATAACAGCGAAATGCTCTTTCAAATAGCCTTTTTTAAATAAACGATAGAGGGAGGGATATAATTTACGATTGGCTAAATCTCCAGTCCCGCCAAAAATGATAAATAGAGCTTTTTTTTCTTCAATCACTCTAACCAAACCTCACTTTCAAGTAATCCTTTAAGACGAACAGGTATTGTTATCTTAAGTTTGCTTCAATTAATTGTACTTTTTTCTGAGAGCAGAATCAATCATTCGTTTTCAAAGAAGTTGATTTGTTATACCGCGTTTACGATAAATTTCTCATTTAGTAAATAGTAATAGCCATTTTATTTTAACATAGGAATCAAATAAAACCTAAATTTGTTAACGGTTGCAACGAATTTCTTTCGTTTTTAAGAATGATGATTCGGAGGAAAAAAAACATTTTGTGCAAGTTCTAATCAGTAGAGGAAAAGAAACCATTTATTATTTCAGTTAAGGTTATTGGTTTAACTTAATTTAATTTGTTCGTATAATCAAAGTATCTATAAATAGAGAGTGGGGAAAAAGTGGACTATTTATTTTTAGTTTTCGCATTATTTAGTGGGCTGTTATTCGTAGACGGAAAGCTGTTGAATAAAGGACAACTTAAAATGAATGTTATGAGTCTTTTCAAGAAAGAAGATGCTGAAGAGAGAGTGAAATTGATTGGTCGCTTTATGATGGTAACAGGCGTGATAACATTCACATGGACTTTGATGGGTTATTTATTCTATGACTTGTTAGCCATGGAGATCATCTTTTGTGGGTACTTTATTATAATAGCGATTGCGGGGATCTGTTTATTTGTTGCATTTAGAACTCGTTTCCGTTAAACCAATAAAAAATGGAGGAACACGCACAATTCATACTTAGAAAAAGATGGGTTTTATGTTATACTAGTCAAGATGCGGAGTCATAGAAAAATTCAGAATTCATTATTCTATATAAACGAATGAATGTGGTAAATTTGTTAAGTAGGAAAGTCTAATGAACAACCAAAAAAAGCATCCACGTTGTTATTCTAGAAATAACATTGATAGAAAGAGGCGATACAATGGTACACCCATTTGAAAAATTTAATTTGCAACCTTTTTTGATTGAATCGATCCAAGAATTGGGCTTTAAGGAACCAACAGAAGTCCAAGAAAAATTGATTCCAGCTATCCAAAAAGGCAGAAGTGTTATTGGCCAATCTCAAACCGGATCTGGAAAAACGCATACATTCTTGCTGCCATTGATGAACAAAATCGATGCTGCAAAAAATGAAGTCCAAGTTGTTGTTACTGCGCCTAGTCGTGAACTTGCTGAACAGTTGTATCTTGCAGCTGTTCAATTGGCAGAAAAATCAAATCCAGCTGTTATTGTCCAAAACTTTGTCGGCGGGACAGATAAAAAACGCCAATTGAGTAAGTTAGAAAATACGCAACCTCATATTGCAATCGGTACTCCAGGACGGATTCTAGATTTAGTGAATGCTAATGGATTGTTGGTCCATACTGCGACTGCATTTGTAGTCGATGAGGCTGACATGACTTTAGATATGGGATTCTTAGAAGATGTGGATAAAATTGCAGGCAAAATGCCGGATAACTTGCAAATGCTGGTCTTCTCAGCTACTATTCCTGAATCTCTAAGACCCTTCTTAAAGAAATACATGGAAAATCCTTTATTTGAACAAATTGCACCTAAGACGGTTATCTCTGATTCAATTGATAATTGGTTGATCTCTACTAAAGGAAGAGAACGTGTGGATATCATTTATCAATTGCTGACGATCGGACAACCTTATTTAGCAATCGTATTTGCCAATACAAAAGCTAAAGTAGAAGAAATTGCTAATGAGTTAAAATCGCGAGGCCTAAAAGTGGCTACAATTCACGGAGATATTCCTCCACGTGAGCGTAAACGCGTGATGAGACAAATCCAAAATCTGGAATACCAATATGTTGTAGCGACAGATTTAGCTTCTCGAGGCATCGATATCGAAGGAGTTTCTCACGTCATCAATGCTGAGATCCCGAATGATTTAGAATTCTTTATTCACCGTGTCGGAAGAACGGGAAGAAAGAATATGAAAGGGATCGCCATTACCCTTTATGCTCCAAGCGAAGAAAATTTGGTGAACGATATTGAAAAGATTGGTGTGAAATTTGAACCGAAGAAAATTTCAAAAGGTGAAATCAAAGAAACTTTTGACCGCCAACGACGAGAAAAACGTGAAAACACTGCTAAAGATACATTAAGCCCATCTTTACGCGGTTATGTGAAAAAGAAAAAGAAAAACGTCAAGCCAGGTTACAAAAAGAAAATCAGTCGTGAAATCAAAAAGAATAACCAACGAAAACGACGAATTGAAGGCAATCGTGGTAAAAAATCATAAGTATAAGCAGGAGGCTGTCTCAAAAAGAGATGGCCTTCTTTTTTGAGATCTTTTTCAATTATCCGATTAAAAACGGGTATATCAAAATAAATTCTATTGTTGGGCAGGAAATGAGGAAAAGTTATTTTTCCTCTTCCTAATATACAAGAAGGTTCAATGATTTGTGTTTGCAAAAAATGTAAACAATCCTAGATATTCTATACTAAGTCAGGACTCGCATAAGAAGATGCTTTCGATTGGAGGGTTTCCCTTAAGGTTGGAAAACTAATGTATAGATTAAATGTAAGAGTAGCGGTCAAGTTGATCGCTTAGATGTACTTGGCTATGTGGACTTCATGTAGCCAGTAGTATGGATAGATATGCCAGAAAAGCAGAAATAACTGTGGAAATGGACTGACGCGTCCAACGATTGTCAAAGTGGTATTTTTGAGAGCACTGCAACAGATGATAGCAAGTGGTTACTTGCTTACTTATTAATAATAACAAAAAATTCATAGTTTTTTTCAAGTAAAAGGAGGAAGCAATAGGAATAAAGTAAATGGGAGAGGACTAAAAGCGGTTTATGGAAGGATACGAAATAAAGTGATTTCTTCTTATAGAACTACAAAAAAGGACATGTAAAAGTCTTTGATGCGACTTTTGCACGTCCGATCTAGATAATAAAAATCTATTAGAGAGTTTCTTTTTTAGGAATAGATTTGATAGACAAATAATAAAAATAAATCGTCACTCCCAGTTGCACTTCTAATTGGAATAAAGGATGAATATTAAATAGATTCAATACGGTAAATAAAATAGTTGGAAGAGTAGAAGCAACTAACACCACTTTCCACGTTTCACTAAAACGCAATGGCTTTCTCGTGATAGTGGCAATCAAATTTCCAAATACAGTGTACAAAAAATTATAGATCAAAGCTAAAATCAAAGAGCTGACCCATAATAGTACAAAGGTAATACCTAAAACGAAAGGATTAACGGTTTGCAATCCTAATATAACGTCTTTAAAAGTATCCTGATCCATCCCATTTAGTTGACTATATGGAAACTGGATAGGGTATAAGGGAATGCTTAAATAAAGTCCATCCTCTAGCAATGAGATTCCAAGAGTATTGCCGGAAACACGTTTATCAATGTCTGATGAGGTGATGTTGCCACTGGGATCAAAAGCGAAAATAATAGAATTGGTTTGATAAATAAAGCTTTCTGCATCTTCTGCAGGGGTGATTTGGTTATTTTCTATTTCAAAATCGGGTATGTTTTGAGCAACTTCTTGTCCATCTTGAATAAAATCTGTTAATAGCTGATTGGTTTGAACCCAACTGGGAATCGTCAAAATAAAAGACAAAAAGATAAAATACAAAATTATTTTTCCTGTTTTTAAATTCTTTGCTTGGATCAATTGTTCAGGACGAGATAAAGATGCTTTAAATAACTGAAAGAGCTGGATAAGTATTCCTCCTTAAAAAATTCTTGATGTTCTATGTAATTGTAATCTTTTATGAAACTAAACTCAATAGCACTTGAAATAGAACCACGTCATACGCATGAAAAGTACTTTCTCCCAAAAATTAAAGTCTTCTTTCTAAAACGCTCTCTTAATAAGTAGGGGCGGCTCTATGGGGTGGAATTTCCTCCGGAATGGACGGGTTTGCTTGTGAAAGCCATGGGACCGTCTGGAGCCTGTAGTCTCCAGACTTTCAAGCTTCAAACGGAATCGTAAGCGCTGAAGCGCTAACGCTCCGTAATTCACATTTCATCCTTTACATGGCTACAAGCCCCCCCTATTCCTTCAGAAATATCACGGGTCTCAAACGAGTCACAGCTTAAAAAGCGTGTCTAAATATTTCGGGAAGTGCAAAGAAAGCAGGTCTTTCTCATAATGAAGACAGAAGCCTTCCACTTCATTCAACAGATATAAAATCTCGTTCATGTCGCCCACTTCCGCATTTTTCTTTTAGCATACCAGAGACGAGAGGATTCGTAATCTTATTTTTTATTTAAATTTTTTCATACGTATGACGTGAAATAGAACCAGACTGGTTTAAAAAAGAGGCATTTTTATTCGATGGCGAAAAAATGCCTGTTCCATCTTTGTATAGTGTTGGTAAAGAACTTTCATCCGGAATCAGTGCTGTCTGACGAACGTCAGGGGATCGTTTTGAATCTTAACAGATTGAAAACTTTTACGCTACAAAGACTGCATAAGCGCTGAAGCGTTAAAACGTATGAGTGCCCATTTTACCTGTAACATTACTGACAGTAACTCCCATGATGGATAAATGGAAGGACTCTGTATGATCTATAAGATGTGACAAAGAAATTCACAAAATTCGTCTTTTAAATTGTAATCGGTTATAAAAAGTGTTAGATTATTAATAGTAAGCAACTATTTTATTATATGGAGGAATGACACTATGGCTTTTGAATTACCAGAATTACCTTATGCATACGATGCTTTAGCACCACACATTGATGAAGAAACAATGAAATTACATCACGACAAGCATCACGCAACTTATGTTGAGAAAACTAATGGGGCTCTTGAAAAACACCCTGAATTAGCGGACAAAACGATCGAAGAATTAGTTGCAGATCTACAATCTGTTCCTGAAGATATTCGTACAGTTGTACGTAACAACGGTGGCGGACACGCAAACCACAGCTTCTTCTGGGAAATTTTATCTCCAAATGGCGGCGGTGAACCAACAGGAGCGTTGAAGGATGCTATTGAAGCAACTTTTGGAAGCTTCGATAAATTCAAAGAAGAATTTGCCGCAGCATCAGCTGGTCAATTTGGATCAGGCTGGGGTTGGCTAGTAGTAAACAATGGGAAACTTGAAGTTGTTTCAACTCCAAACCAAGATTCTCCATTAACTGAAGGTAAAACTCCAATTATTGGACTAGATGTATGGGAACATGCATACTACTTAAACTACCAAAACAAACGTCCAGCATACATTGAAGCATTCTGGAATGTAGTAAACTGGGAAGAAGCAGGCAAACGTTACGACGCTGCAAAATAACTCGGTAAAATAAAAAACCAAGCAATGAGATGTTCGCATCCCATTGCTTGGTTTTTTATTGTGTTACATATTTTTTTTTTTGAGGATAGAAGGGATTAGCAATAATACGATTGCAATAAAAGTAATAATGATGCCTTCAAATAGATAAGGAGTACGGTAAGAAAAGACAATTTTGTGTTTTCCTGGTTGGATCCGAATACCTAGTAAACCATCAATCACTTCTTCTGGCTGAACCGGAACACCGTCTACAGAAACAGACCATCCTTCACTGAACGGAATTGAAGTCATTAAGAAATCTTGATTGTCTTGAATAGTAACAATACCTTCGATGTTTGTCTGACTATGATGATCAACTTCCATTCCACCAGTTTGCAAGGATTCGATAGAGTGAACAAAGGCGGATGTATCTAAGCGATACAATTGAATATCTTCTAAAGAAATTGAATCTTCCAGCAGTTCAATTTCAAATGTTATCGTCTTTCCATAATCTTCATTGGCTAAGTTATGGATCAATGTCTCATTTGAACTATCATAGAATGCGTATGGTTCTCCATTTAAATACAAGTTGACGTCTTCGTCTCCAATAGCAGAGCCTACGGTAAGATAATAAGCATCATTGGTATTCGGAGTAAATTGAAATTGAACGGATGATTTAATCTCTTCGTCGTCTTTTTCAATAATTGGCTCAAAACTAGAACCAGAGAGCAGCACATTTTGATAGATCGTGCTTGAGAACTCTTCAGGAAAGAAATAAGTCGTTGCGTTGCTGCTTCCTGCTAGGGCACTCAGTACAGCTTCTTGTGTTTGAATAGGCCGGTTTTTCTGTAAATATACCGATTCGATATTGCTCGAGCTGCCGAATGCAAATGGCAGACTATAAGGATTTTCGTAAATCACAACTTGGTTTGTAGCGGCGATCTTTTGATAGTCTTTTAAATCTGGTTTAGTCTGCTTCAAAGTAAAATGATACTTGTCTTTATTTAAGGACGAGCGGAATGGGAAAGAGAATGCTGTTTGAAAAGTATCGTATCTAAAATTGTTTTGTTCTAATGGCTCCGTCGCGGTTTCTATCAAAGCAGGGATATCTTCATTGTCTTTCCAATACAGATCGTTTCGTTCACTGGCGTAGTACTTCACTCCAAACAAAGCATCGGTTAAAAGTGTCCCATTTGAATAGGTCAGGAATCCACCTCCGACAGGATTTCCTAAACGGCCGAAAAGGTCGGGCACAGCACTTTCAAATGTAGAACTGAAATGCGTAATGCCATTAAATCCGGCTTGGAAGCTGTCATTTTTAGTACGCACAAAAGTCTTTTCGATCCGGTATAAATCATCATCTTGGTTTTCTATCCAATCGATCACTTGCTGCTGGCTTTGCTGATAAACAGAAAACGTGTCTTGATCTACATAACTTAACCTGGATAAAGAAATGCTGGCGTTGACCGTCATTTCAATACTCGTTACCAAAAATAAAACGAAACCCAACCATTTATACTGTTGTGGTTTCAAAATAAGCAGCAATAAAATCAAGAATGTAAACAACATAGTAATGATGACTTGGATGGGAGTGAGAAAGTCAAATTCTCCATTATAGACATACAGTCCTATTCCAGATGCAATGACCATGGTTAAAAAAGTAGCTAAAGGATTGACCCCTTTCAAATGAGTAAAACTACGAAAAGCTAATAATAATAGGAAGAAAGAGACCACGAACGAAAAGCGATACGGATACCAATTCGGGTATTGCATAGCATGCCAGATCTTATTCATGGCATCTATATTCATAGAGAAAATAAAAAAAGTCACTAGTACGAAAGCTGCAACACGTTCTCGTAACGGAAACGCCCGATTAAAGAAATACAGGCAGACGCACAATAGAGCTAAACTGCCTATAAACAGGTTTGGATATCCCGAAGGCATTTGGTCAAAATTAAAGGCTCCAACAAAAAATTTCGAGACCATCTCAGGAAAAAAGTAATCTGTTTCCCATTTAAAATCCAACTCTATATAACTGGCTTTTCCTACCATTAATGAATGAAGGGTAGGAAGCAACAAGATAGCGGAAAGACCGCCAGCTAACAAGGAATGCCAAATGAACAATAAACTTGTTTTGATACATGACAGAACATTATCCCTTCGTTTACTGGTATGTGGAAATCCAATACTGATACAGCGGAAGATAAAATAAAGAACAAGGAAAAAGCAGACCATATACCCTATATAATAGTTGGATATCAGGCAAATGGCTAAAAAAACAGTGTAAAAACCACCTTTTTGCTGCTTGATCAGCCGTTCCAAACCTAAAATAATGAGCGGCAAGAAGATAATTCCATCTAACCACATGATGTTGAATTGATTGACAATCGTGTATCCCATTAAAGCATAGCTTGTTGAAAAGGCTACTAGACTAAAACCATCCCCACCAAATTCTTTTTTTAATAGGTAGGCGAAACTCCAGCCGGCTAAACCATATTTCAGCATAGTGACTACTGTAACGCCTAATGCAACTTGCGATTGCGGCAATAGTAAGAAAATCAGATTAAATGGACTGGCTAAATAATAAGCCCACAATCCAACCATATCCCCGCCGATGGCTTTCGAAAAGGAATAGAAGAAAGCTGACGGATCTTCAAGCAGCGTCGTGCGATAATAAGCTAAAAAATCAACATATTGTTGTCCCAAATCAATCGTTAATACAGTTTCATTTCCAAATGGATAGACCCCTTTGAATGCATGAATGACGGACATAACCAAAAAAGGGACTGCAAAAGCTAATAATAATGGCCATTGATTTTGAATAAATAGTCTTATTCGTTTTTTCATGATCGATCACCCCAAGTAAAAAATTGCTTACTCCTAGAATAGCATATTCAAGCAGGAGAAATAATCGATTCAGGAAAAAAGTTTTTTTACTGATAGGAATTCAAAAAAAAGTTAAATGTGAAACTTTTTAGCGATTATGGTTAAAGGTCGGATAATCTGTTACAATATACGAAGTTCTACTTAAATAGGAAGGTGTTCATTTGAAATCAAATCAAAAAAAACAAACGAAGAATAAGTCGCATATTCCTTTAAGACTTAACATACTATTTGCTGGTGTGTTTGTGTGCTTCGCATTACTTATTTTAAGACTTGGTTATTTGCAAATTGTCAGTGGTGAAGAATTTGAAGCAGAAGTTGCTCGAACAGAGACAACTTTAGCAACCGGAAATGTGCCTCGTGGTGAAATATATGATGCTGAACATCGTAAAATGGTAGGGAATACAGCGGTACAAACGATCACCTATACACGTGGACAAGGTGTTCCTTCAGAAGATATGGCTAAGATAGCGTTGGATTTAGCCGCTGTTATCGATATGCCCTCTAAAGTCAGAGTAGAGAACGAAAGTGAATACGATATTACACCTCGTGATCTGCAAGACTATTGGTTAGTTCTGAATGAGGAAAAAATCAATAAGAGATTATCAGAAAAAGAATTGGATCTAAGCGGTTCTGATTTTTATCAAACGCAAATTTCCAAAGTAACGGATGAAGACATTGCTCAAATGTCTGATGTGGAAACTGAAGCGGCAGCTATCTTTAAAAAAATGAATGGGGCTTATGCCTTAACAACGATCAACATTAAAAATGAAAATGTGACAGATCAAGAAATCGCCTTAGTCAGTGAACATTTAAGTTCATTGCCAGGTGTAGATACGGGTACAGATTGGATCCGAAATTATCCTCAAGAAGGTATGCTGAAGAGTATTCTTGGAGAAGTTTCCACAGAGGAACAAGGAGTACCTGAAAGTCAATTATCTACTTACTTGGCTAGAGGATATGCACGAAACGATCGTGTGGGAAACAGTCAGCTGGAACAGCAATATGAATCAGTTCTCAGCGGTTCCAAATCTAAATCAGAAACTCAAACCAACACTAATGGAGATATCATTGAAACGATTGAACAGTACGCTGGTGAAAAAGGCGATAATTTAGTGCTGACAACAGATATGGATTTTCAAGAGACGATAGAACAAATTGCTGTTGAATCACTAGGCGAACGAGAAGGGGACAATGATAGAATTTACATTGCTGCTTCTGATCCGCAAACAGGAGAAATTTTAGCTTTAGTCGGTAAAAAATACAATTCTGAAACAGGCAAAATTGAAGATGATGCATTGGGAAATATTACTCAAAGTTATTCAATGGGATCTGCTGTAAAGGGTGCGACTGTATTAGCCGGCTATATGGATGGCGCGTTGACCTTTGATGATAATGTAATTGTCGATGCTCCACTTAAAACAGGGCAAACTCAAAGTATTAGCTCGGTGTTTAACCGAAATGGTAGTGTCGCATTAAATGACATAGGCGCGTTAGAACAATCTTCAAACGTTTATATGGCAAAAGTCGTTTTACGGATGGGCGGTCAGTACCAACTTAATTCCAAGGGAACATTCCCGATAAACGTCAACCAAGTCATGACTAAACTAAGATATTACTTTGCTCAATTTGGCTTAGGTGTAGAAACAGGAATTGATTTACCAGGTGAAGCAACTGGATATGTTGGGCCTAATCCAAATGCTGGTTTAGCAATGTTCTTTGGTTTTGGACAGTACGATACGTATACTCCAATTCAGTTGTTGCAGTATGCTTCAACAATTGCTAACGGAGGCACACGTATCGCGCTTAGACTGGTAGATGAAATTTGGTCTACAGGGGAAGATGGCGGTTTAGGAACAATCGAAACACAATTAGAACCTGAGATTTTAAACACCGTCAATGTTGATCCTAAAGCGATGGAACGAGTGCATCAAGGCTTTTACCAAGTAGTACACGGAGCGAATGGGTCTGCACGTTCTCGTTTTGTAGGTGCTGAGTATGAGGCCGCAGGAAAAACGGGGACTGCCCAAGCTTTTTATAATGGAAAATCAGTAACGAATAAGACCTTTGTGGGATATGCGCCATATGATAATCCGGAAATTACGGTGGCTGTCATTGTGCCCAATCTACCAAACAACAATACAAACTATGAAAATACGATTGCTGCACGAAAAGTAATGGATGCTTATTTCAAAGTAGGCGAGTACAAAGAAGCAACCCCTGATGAAGATGCAACGGACTCTTCTGAAGGAGCAGAATAAGTGTAGGACATCAAAAAAGGCTGGTCCATAAGATATGGGCCGGCCTTTTTTTGACAACTTTTAATATCAGGAAAATTAATTTTCACTTGATAAGATGTCCGCGATTTCTTGGAACGACATACCACTTTCAATTGTGAAAGTACCAGGTCGAATTAGGTTTGACAAATTGTTCTCTTCTAAAAAGTTGTCAAAATCAGCAGAATTTTCAATAATTCCTTGATCTTGCAACTGACGAGCTGCAATACTGCTTGGATCGCCGTTATTGATGACAACAGTAGCTGTCACAGCTTCGGATGAAGATTCTTCTGTGCTGCTGTCTGCTTCTTCAGTTTCACTCTCAGAGCTTTCCTCAGCAGCTGTTTCATCAGTAGATTCAGTATCTTGTCCATCTTCAGCGTATTCGCTTTCCATTTTTGCCAGTTCAGTTTCTGCAAGCAGACTCTCATACTTATCTTTATACGTTTCATCTTCTTGAGTCAACTCAGTTGAAGCATCTGTTGCATCAACAGGTTGGGATTCGTAAAAGAACGAACGATAACCTGCAAGAATGAGTGCAGATACCAAGAAACCTAACGACAAGAATCGTAATGCTGGTTTACTCATGTTATGTACCTCCTTGATTGATTAGGCTTCTAACACATAATCGTCTATGACCGTTTGAACGGTTTGTTCAGATAAACGTGTTTGGCTGGAAATGTCTTCAGGTGCAGCACCTTGTGTATACAAAGTGATGATGTGTTTTCTTAATACATCATGTACTTTATCAGATAAAGGCAATTCTTCCGATTGAATATTCAATTCTGATTCAAGTAAAGTGACTCTTTTTTTCAAATGATCGATTTCTTGCAACCACTGCAAAGATAATTCTTCAAATTCTTCTTGCACTTTTTCTCCATTGTCTTGTTTATAGAAAGACCAAACGATCAAAGCTATTGCAATAACAAGTAGAACAATCACAATAATCCATAAATCCATTTATTTCACCTCTTTATAATTTACTTCCAGAAAAAGTTTACCACAATATGCGCACAAAACCTATGTTGTAAATAAAACTTAATATAATTTCATGCTTTTTGTACCTTTTGAAAAAAGGTGTCCTCTCGGTTTGAAAGATATGGTAAACTACGTTTGAAAGCCTTATCAAAAAACTTAAGGAGTTAACTATGGACAAAAAATGGTGGAAAAATGCAGTAGTGTACCAAATCTATCCTAGAAGTTTTCAAGACAGCAATGGAGATGGGATAGGAGACATTCAAGGAATCATTCAACGATTGGATTATCTTGAAAAATTAGGGATTAACGTGATTTGGCTCAGTCCAGTTTATGAATCGCCTAATGATGATAATGGATATGATATCAGCGATTATTATGCTATCATGGCAGAATTTGGAACAATGGAAGATATGGAACTGCTGATAGCAGAAGCTAAAAAAAGAAATATTCGTTTAGTAATGGATCTGGTTGTCAACCATACATCAGACGAACACGCTTGGTTTATTGAGGCAAAAAAATCCAAGGAAAATCCTTATCGCGATTATTATATTTGGAGAGATCCAGTGAATGGAGATGTTCCAAACGGTTTAGGTTCTGTTTTTAGCGGTTCCGCGTGGGAATATGAGGAAGAAACCGAGCAATATTTTATGCATCTATTTAGTAAACGCCAACCAGATTTAAATTGGGAAAATAAAGACATGCGTTATGAGATCTATAACATGATGAATTTTTGGCTGGATAAAGGGATCGGCGGATTTCGGTTGGACGTTATTGAGTTGGTCGGTAAACTGCCAGACCAAGAGATCACCGCTCACGGTCCTAAGTTGCATGAATATTTGCAGGAAATGAATCGTGAAACGTTTGGAAAACAGGATGTGATGACGGTTGGAGAAACCAATTCAGCTAATCCTCAACAAGCGAAACTGTTTTCTGGTACCGATCGCAAAGAATTATCTATGGTGTTTCAATTCGAGCATATGGCTCTCGACCAACAGCCGGGAAAAGCAAAATGGGATCTAAGACCGCTGTCTGTTGTGGAATTAAAACAAGTTCTTTCTACATGGCAAGTGGAGCTTCAAAATGAGGGTTGGAATAGTCTTTTTTGGAACAACCATGATCAGCCCAGAATCGTTTCGAGATGGGGAAATGATCAGGAACATCGTGTGGAGAGTGCTAAAATGTTTGCTATTTTGCTGCATATGATGAAAGGAACTCCTTATATTTATCAAGGAGAAGAAATCGGTATGACAAATATTACCCTGACCGATATTTCCCAAGCAGATGATGTAGAAACAAAGAATATGTATCATGAACGTTTGGCAGAAGGGTACAGCAAAGAAGCTGTTTTGGCTTCTATCAATGCTAAAGGAAGAGATAATGCACGCACTCCAATTCAATGGGAAGATTCAAAAGAGGCAGGTTTTACGACAGGACAACCTTGGTTGCCGGTAAATCCAAATTATCCGTCGATCAACGTGAAACAAGCTTTAGCTGACCCAAAGTCTATTTTTTATACTTACCAAAAATTGATTCAATTGAGAAAAGAAAATCCTCTTATGGTTTACGGTGATTATCAATTGTTGGCAGAAGAAGATGAATCTTTATTTGCTTATACAAGAACTTTCCAAGGAGAGACATGGCTGGTCGTGGCGAATTTTAGTGAGCAAGTCAACAAATTTCAGTTTACTGAGGAAACAACTGAATTGGAACCCATCATCAGTAATAGTGCGGTTAAACGATATGATTTAAATCAACTTCAATTGGATGCTTACGAAACATTTGTCGTTAAATTAGATTCTCCTCTTTATGTAAAGTAAAAAAACTTTACAAAGAATAAAAAAATACTGGAATCTACTATAAAAAAATGGTATCATAATCAAGTCGGAAGATTGGATAAATAACTATCTTCAAATATTGTTTAATGCTTGGAGGGAAAATCATGCGCGTAAACATCACAATGGAATGTACTGAATGTAAAGAACGTAACTACATCTCAAAGAAAAACAAACGTAACAATCCGGACCGTGTTGAATTTAAAAAATACTGCCCACGCGAACGTCGCGTAACTCTACACCGTGAAACTAAATAATTTAGTTAAATGCTGTGGAATACGTATGGCTTGCCGTATAAATACGTCCCTGTGACTGGTTGATTTATTCAAACAGCCGCAGGGTCGTATTGTCTTACGAGCCGATTAGTGGAATACAATCAAAAAATCACAAAGAAAAAAGGAATTGGGGGATTTATACCGGTTCCTTTTTTGCTATACTGAAGAAGAGTGTGAAGTAAGGAATTAAATTTACGGGTATGTAAATGACCTCTATCACAACTTTAAGAAGGGAAAGTGGAAACAGTGAATAAAAAAGAGATTCGGAAAGACAAAATCCGGACGTTAAAAAAACTAAGCGGAATTGAAAAAAAAGCAGCAGAAGAAAAAATTTATGCCAATCTTTTTCGTTCGCGCTATTGGCAGCAAGCTTCAACCATTGCCTTGACCATGGCTCAAGAGTTCGAATTGAATACTTTGCCTATAGTGGAAGAAGCATGGAAAACAAATAAAAAGATCGTGATGCCGAGAGCAAAAAAAGAACGGATCATGGATTTTGTCTTATATAATGAACATACACCGATGAAAATTTCTTCATTTGGATTGCTTGAACCGGATCCTGCATTACAGCCTATTGCTAAAAATGCCATTGATTTAGTGGTTGTTCCGGGACTGGGATTTTCAAAAGAGGGTTATCGGATAGGATTTGGTGGGGGTTATTACGATCGGTTTTTAGCAGATTTTTTAGGGACTAAAATAGCGTTGGTATTAAAGGAACAGCAAATTGATTTGTGGGATCCTGAACCCTTTGATATACCGATGGACGCTTTAGTCATGGAAGATAAGGTTATTTCAACTGCAGATTTCCAAACAGGAAAATAAAATATTATTTTGCATTTTGTGAAGATTACTTTGTGCTATAATATAGAATTGAAAAGACGAATGAGTAAAAAATATAAGTGAGAATGGAGTTTAATAGATGAATTACCAAACTCAAATGAAAATAAAACGCTATTTGAGGCAACCAATCGTCACGTATACTTTTTTAGGTCTTCAAATTCTGTTATTTATCTTAATGACTTTTGACGGAGGAAGCACCAACACCTTGACTTTAGTTCAATATGGGGCGAAGTTTAATCCATTACTGGTGGCAGGTCAATGGTGGCGATTAGTCACTCCTATATTCCTGCATATTGGTTGGGTACACTTGCTGATGAACTCGGTTATTTTGTATTTTCTGGGTATCCAATTAGAGAACACATTGGGACACTGGCGTTTCGCTATGATTTATCTTTTAAGCGGAATAGCAGGGAATGCAGCTAGTTTTGCATTTAATGCCTTATCTGTATCAGCAGGAGCCAGTACGAGTTTGTTCGGTTTATTCGGAGCTACGATATTTTTAGGCAGAACATACACCAATAATCCGGCGATCCAACAAATGTCTCGGAATTTTGGAACTTTGATTGTCATTAATTTGATTTTCGGATTTTTCAATTCCTCTGTAGATTTAGCAGGACATTTAGGCGGTCTTGCAGGAGGATTTTTATTGTCAACGGCTATTAGTGTACAAAATCCATTACCCAGATGGAAAAAGAAACGTTTGCTATATGGTGCGAGTTTTGCCGGTCTTTTGGCAGTGCTGTTGATCATCGGTTATGTACGCACTTTAGGAGTGTTTTAGAGATGGAACATTCCTTAAAAAGTGTTTACGATGTGCAGCAATTGCTGAAACGCTACGGTATTTTTGTCCACGTCGGTGAAAGACTCTGGGATCTTGAATTGATGATGGACGAATTAAGGAAAATTTATCAAACTCATTTAATTGAACGAGACGTATTTGTCTCGGCTATGGTTATCTTAAAAAAAGAGCACCAATGGGAACAAGAACACATGGATCAAAAAAATAACTAGTCAACATGGAGGAATACATATGTCAAAAAAAATTATTGGAATCGACTTGGGCGGTACTACGGTTAAATTTGCTATTTTAACAGAAGAAGGAGAAATCCAACAAAAATGGAGTATTGAGACGGATATTTCTGAAGAAGGTACAAAAATCGTTCCTTCTATTATTGAAGCCATCAATAAACACTTGCACATGTATGGCATGACTTCAGAAGATTTTATAGGGATCGGAATGGGTTCGCCGGGGACAATTGATGCTGTAAATGGAACCGTTATCGGTGCCTATAATTTAAATTGGAAAACAGTACAGCCTGTCAGAGAGCAAATTGAAGCGGGAACACAAATTCCATTCTTTATAGACAATGATGCAAATGTAGCTGCTTTAGGCGAAGCTTGGAGAGGCGCAGGAGAAAGCGATCCAAACGTTGTGTTTCTGACTCTTGGTACAGGCGTCGGAGGCGGAATCATTGTAGGGAAAAAATTGGTTCACGGAGCAATTGGAGCAGCAGGTGAAGTTGGCCATATTACAGTAGACCCGAACGGGTATGCCTGCACGTGTGGAAAAACGGGCTGCTTAGAGACTGTTGCCAGCGCTACAGGTGTCGTTCATTTGGCGAGAGACTTTTCAGATAGCTTTGCGGGTGATTCCAGACTAAAATACATCATTGATGACGGACAATTGATCACTGCAAAAGATGTCTTTGATTTGGCGAAAGAAAAAGATCCGCTAGCTTTGATGGTCGTAGATAAAGTAGCTTACTACTTAGGGTTAGCTTCTTCTCACTTGGCGAATATTTTAAATCCGTCTACGATCGTTCTTGGCGGAGGCGTTTCAAAAGCTGGAGAGATTTTAACGGAAACCATTCAACCTTATTTTGAAAAATATACATTTCCAACTATTCGTCGATCCACAAAGATTCGTTTAGCGATTTTAGGAAATGATGCAGGTGTTATCGGAGCTAGTTCACTGGTAAAAGCTTCTGTAGCGGAATAATAGAATAATGACAGCAAAAGCACCAAGGCAAAAGGCCGTGGTGCTTTTTCATTTGTAAGACTATGCTGGGTTACAGGCATTATGCAGGAGGTCAGTAGTAGTCTATGTTATAATAAGTTTAGATTGTTATCAGAACGTAAAAAAAGTGACAGGATTGAAATGAAGTTGAAATTCCAAAATAGGGTGATGAGTATGATACGTTTATCCACTGGTAAAATAGTCGTTTTACTTCTAGTTGTCGCCTTATTTTTAAGTGCTTGTCAATTTAAGGATGCAACACCAAGTACAGGTGATGAAACAGAAGAGGAAGTTGTCTTCGAGCAGATTCCTTTACCGAGAGAAGAATTCCGTAAAATAATCGGTTGGAAATCGGAAGAAGAAATTATTGTTCAATCGGGAGATATAGATGGGGATTCGCTTTACTCATTTAATATTTTTACCGGTTCTTTCAGCTTGCTGTATGAAACTGATTCTTTCATCTTAGCCTCGAACGTCATTGCTAGTGAAGAAAAAATTATTGTGCAGCAAGTAAAAAATGCTGCGTCGACATTGATTGTATTAAGTTACGCAGGGGAACAAATCCAAGAATTGCCGATCAATTCCAACGGTTTTGTAGACATAAATGTCAATGCACAGAATCCAGCTGTCGCTTTTGTATCTTATTATGAAGGAGACAATAATACGTCAGTCTACAATTGGAACATTGAGACCAATGAATACACCGCTGTCGAGTCAGCTTCTTTGAATCCGCAATGGTACTCTGAAAACTTGTACTTATTTATCGATAATGAAGATGATTTTACCTTGGAAACCGGAAAGTTATACATGGGAGATATCCGAAACGGCGAGGTTTTGTTGTTGGATTCCTATGCATCTGATTTCTTTTTACATGAAGATACGTTTATCAAGTTCACTCCATCAGATTTCAACGAGCAAGAAATCATGTTGACTTATCAATACCCATTTTTAGTAGATGCAGGCTTTATGGTGGCTCCGAAAGTTACTATGAATAATCGCATTTTATTCCCTTATTTAACACAAGCAGAAAGAGGCACTTCTATTTATGGTATTTTTGCAGAGAAGGCTGTCTCCATTGAGGAGGAGCCAGGTCAATTTATCTTTGCTGAATTGAATTTTGAAGAAGGCCAAATTGAACCTATAGTAGAAGTGCCAGAAGAAGCACCGATTTTAATTTCTGCAAATGGACAGTATTGCTTGTACGGTTGGAACTTCGAACTGCTAATCGATATCGAAAATCAAACAATCCATGAATTAATTTCCCTTTAATCCATGGATTCTCTTTACAGCAAGAAAAAACCTCTAGTAAATTAGCGCATTCTTGTGTAAAATTAGTACTTGAACAAGGATGTACAGAAAGGGGTTCACTAGATTTTGGAAACAACGACAATTATCAATTATATATTATGGGGCGTTATTATCATTTGGGGTATTTACGAACTGGTACAATACTTTAGACGTAAAAATGCAGCCGTGGAATTACCGCAAGAAGATTTTACCAAGAGATTAAGAAAAGTGCAATTAGTTGATGTTCGTGAAAAAGACGATTTTGATGCAGGACATATTCTTGGAGCACGCAATGTTCCATACTCTATGTTAAAACAACGCATCACTGATTTTCGTAAGGATCAACCCATCTACCTTTACGATGAAAATCAAACTATCAGCAGACGTGCAGCCTTAAAATTACGTAAAGCCGGATACACAGACCTTTACACATTAAAGGGCGGCTACAAAAAATGGACAGGCAAAATCAAACGGAAAGCTAGATAATAGAGTAAAACATGGCGTTTTGCTCGTACACAACTCGTCTAAAAAAAGAGCGCTGAGCAGAGCATCCAGCTCATCGTACATAAAACTATCCGAATAGTTTGGGCTTTTTCCAAACAGTCCGGGTAGTTTTTATGTTAGTATGAGCTGCTTTTTTGCGCATGTCTGCCAACGCAGCTTATTCAATCCAACTAAGAAGCCTACATTTTAGAATCAATCTAAGCGCCTCCTGAGTGAACCTTTTGAAGAATTCTGCTACTGAGGTCGTGTTTGTGTTATACGAACAGATTTTTTGTAAAGATAGAAAGACTGAATTAGGTTTGATAGGAGAGGAATAGCGTAATATATGGTATAATTACCAAGATAATAGAAGGAACCATATTCTGATCCAGCATCAAGGATTCTAAAAGTAAAGGCGTTATCTTCACTGACTTTTTAGTTGTTTTCTTGAGTAAAGGGAGTATTGGTAGCAAAAGGAGTGTTGTATTACTCATGAAAACCAAAATACTTGTTATTGTTGGACCGACAGCAGTTGGGAAAACGAGTTTGAGTATCGAAATAGCCAAAAAAATGAATGGTGAAATCATCAGCGGTGATTCTATGCAAATCTATAAAGGTTTGGATATCGGAACAGCTAAAGTAACCTCTGAAGAAATGGAGGGGATTCCCCATTATTTAATTGATGAAATAGAACCATGGGGCAATTACACGGTGACAGTGTTTCAAAAAAGAGCCAAAGAGTTGATTAAACAAATCACTGCCAAAGGGAAAATCCCGATTATTGTAGGCGGGACGGGTTTGTACATTGAATCGCTGCTGTATGATGTCAGTTATGGTGGAGAAGGTCAGACAGATCCAGTATTCAGAAATGAAAAAGAAGCTATAGCAGAGGAAAAAGGAAATCTTTTTTTGTGGGAAGAGTTGAAAAAGATCGATCCAGAGGCAGCTCAGAAAATACACCACAATAATCGCAGAAGAGTGATCAGAGCATTGGAAGTATTTCACGTCACCGGAGAACCATTTTCTTCTTACCAAAATGAACGTCAGCAAAAAGAATCGATTTACGATGCTGAAATAATCGGATTAGACACGGCACGTTCTGTATTGTATGACCGAATCAATTTACGCGTGGATCAAATGCTTGCTGCTGGTCTAGAAAAAGAAGCGTATCAGTTAGTCGAACAAGGTCTGGAAGATACGCAAGCGGCCAAAGGAATTGGCTATAAAGAATGGTTCTCTTACTTTAAAGGAGAAGAAACTAAATCAGAGGTCATTGAACAAATCAAACAAAATTCTAGACGATATGCTAAAAGACAACTGACTTGGTTCAGGAATCGCATGGATAATGTCAGTTGGTGGAATCTGGTAGAGCATCCAACAGATGAGAAACAAGTGTTGGCAGAAGTTGAGGCGTTTTTTAACTAGTGATTTAAATGCCGGATGAAATGATGAAGGGGTGATTTTATGGAGACACAAGCTAAAGCAGAACGAGTCATACTAGTAGGAGTCCAAACGACAGAAACAGATTTTGGATTTGATTATTCCCTAAAAGAATTGGAACAATTGACAGAAACGGCTCAAGGGATAGTGGTCGGTCATTTGACTCAAAAAAGAGCGCGAGCAGATTCACGAACTTATTTGGGCAAAGGGAAAATAGAAGAATTAGGACTATTAGTAGAAGAGCTGGAAGCCGATACGGTCGTTTTTAACCATGAACTGACTCCAGGACAAACGAGAAATATTCAAGATGTGGTCGAAGTAAAAGTAATCGACCGGGTGCAATTGATCTTGGATATCTTTGCGATGCACGCCAAAAGCAAAGAAGGAAAGCTGCAAGTTGAATTGGCTCAATTGCAATATCTATTGCCAAGACTGGCTGGTCAAGGGGTAAACTTATCGAGGCTTGGCGGTGGAATCGGAACCAGAGGACCTGGTGAAACTAAGTTGGAAACGGATCGTCGCCACATTCGCGATCAAATAAACGATATTCGCAAAGAATTGTTCAAAACAGAAAAACACCGTGAACTGACACGTAAACAGCGAAAAGAAAGCAATATTTTTCAGATTGGATTAATGGGGTACACCAATGCCGGCAAGTCAACATTACTCAATAAGTTGACCCATGCTGAAACGTATGAAGAGAATAAATTGTTTGCTACGCTGGACCCGCTGACACGGCAGTTGAAATTGCCAAGCGGACTAAATGTCACGATAACCGATACAGTAGGATTTATTCAAGACTTGCCAACACAATTGATTGAAGCTTTTCAATCTACTCTTGAAGAAACAAGAGGTGTCGATTTATTGCTGCATGTCGTGGATGCGTCAGCAGAAAACATGTTGGAACATGAACGTACCGTAATGAATTTATTGATGGATTTAAAAATGGACCACCTTCCGCTTTTAACGATCTATAATAAAAGTGATTTGATTGAAGGACCGTTTTATCCAGATTATTTCCCGAACATTGTGATGTCTGCTAAAAATGATCAAGATATCGAATTGCTGTTGACTCAATTAATGGACAAAGTAGAAGAAATCATGGAACCGTATCGGATAGAAGTACCTGTAGCTGAAGGAGATTTATTGATTCAGTTGAAACAAGAAACACAAATAGCGACACAAGTATACGATGAAGAAAAAAATGTTTATGTCGTAAAAGGTTATGCTAAAGCGACGTCTAGATGGATTGGAGAATCGGAGAAAGAATGAGTTGGAATAAACAATATACATCAGAATTGCAACAACGAATTACTGAGGTAGAGAAGAAAATCCAGCCGATGGTGGATCAAATTCACGAAAACGCCTTGATCAATCAAAAGAAAGTGCTGGACAGTTTTCGAGAAAAACGTGTCTCTGATCAGCATTTTAACCCTTCTACCGGTTATGGATACGATGATTTTGGCCGCGATACATTAGAAGAAGTGTACGCAGACGTGTTTAAAGCTGAAGCAGGGCTAGTCCGTCCGCAATTGATTTCAGGAACCCATGCGATTACTACAGCGTTATTTGGAATCATGCGTCCTGGAGATGATTTGTTGTACATCACAGGGCAGCCGTATGATACGTTATTGGAAGTTGTCGGAGTGACCGGAAATGCAGTCGGCTCTTTTAAAGAATATCAAATGGGGTATGATTCAGTAGCTCTGTTAGAAGACGGCAGTGTAGACTTTGAAATGGTCAAAGAAAAAATGACGGCTAAAACGAAAGTTGTAGCGATTCAACGGTCTCGCGGCTATGCTAGCCGTCCTTCCTTTACGATTGAGAAAATTGAAGAAATGATCCAATTTGTCAGAAGCGTCAATCCTGAAGTCATTATTTTTGTGGATAATTGTTATGGAGAATTTGTGGAAGAAAGAGAGCCGATAGAAGTTGGCGCTGATTTGATGGCAGGTTCATTGATCAAAAACCCGGGTGGAGGGTTAGCTAAAATCGGCGGGTACATCGTTGGTCGCTTGGATCTAGTAGAAGCATGTGGTTACCGTTTGACTTCTCCAGGTATCGGTCGTGAAGCTGGGGCTTCTCTGTACAGCTTACCGGAAATGTATCAAGGTTTCTTTATGGCTCCTCACACTGTGGGAGAAGCTTTAAAAGGTGCTGTTTATACAGCTGCTTTATTGGAAACTTGCGGAGTCTCTTCTATACCAAGATGGGATGAAAAACGCACCGACTTGATCCAAATGATTTCATTGAATGATGAAAAGAAGATGGTTCAATTTGCGCAAACGATCCAAAAATATTCTCCAATCAATGCACATGTAACCCCAATTGGAGCCTATATGCCGGGATATGAAGATGATGTGATTATGGCAGCTGGAACATTCGTTCAAGGGTCAAGTATTGAACTGACAGCTGATGGTCCGATCCGCGCACCTTATACGTTGTATGTCCAAGGTGGTTTGACATATGAACATGTCAAACTAGCTGTAACAGCTGCCGTATCAGAGTTGTATTTTGAAACAAAAACCCCTTAATTTAGTGAGCCTGATCATAGCAGATAGTTTATGGTCAGGCTTTTTGCTGTGTTCCTTAGGGGTTATTCCATGACAAGTCCAGTGATTTTGTGTTACGTTTAGTAAGGAGAAATTGTGGGAGACACAATTTAAGGACTAAAAAAATTAAGAGGAGTTTAGTTACAAAACAATGAAAAATCATACAAAGCAAGAAATCAAGGAAATTGCACAGTCAGAAAATGTACGATTCTTACGTTTGATGTTTACGGATATAGATGGGGTCATAAAAAATGTAGAAGTTCCCATCAGTCAACTCGATAAGGTACTAGACAATAAAATGATGTTTGATGGTTCCTCAATCGATGGCTTCGTAGCAGTTGAAGAGAGTGACATGCAATTACGACCAGATTTATCGACTTGGCTCATTTTCCCGTGGGATACAGAATACGGAAAAATCGCACGGTTGATTTGTGATGTATACAATCCAGATGGGACCCCATTTGCCGGAGATCCTCGTTCAAATTTAAAACGAGTTTTAGAAGAAATGGAAAGTGAGGGCTTTACAGAATTTAATTTAGGGCCAGAGCCGGAGTTTTTCTTGTTTAAATTAGACGAAAACGGAGAACCGTCGCAGCGATTAAACGACCATGGTGGGTATTTTGATTTAGCGCCTACTGATTTAGGTGAAAACTGTCGTCGGGATATTGTGTTGCAACTAGAGGAATTAGGCTTTGAAATTGAAGCCAGCCACCATGAAGCTGCTCCTGGGCAACATGAGATCGATTGGAAATATGCAGATGCCGTAGAAGCTTGTGACAACATTCAAACTTTTAAACTAGTGGTAAAAACAATTGCCCGCAAACATGGATTGCATGCTTCGTTTATGCCGAAACCGATCAATGGGGTTCATGGATCAGGTATGCATTTCAACATGTCTTTATTCAATGAAGAAGGAAATGCTTTTTATGACGAAGAAGATGTTATGGGATTAAGCAAAACAGCTCACGAATTCATAGCCGGTCTGTTGAAACACGCTAAATCTTATACAGCGATTTGCAACCCAACAGTCAATTCATACAAACGTTTAACACCAGGGTTTGAAGCGCCTGTGCATATTGCATGGAGTGCCAGCAACCGTTCGCCGCTAGTGCGCGTGCCAACTTCTAGAGGGATGTCTACTCGTGTTGAATTACGCAGTGTAGATCCAAGCGCAAATCCGTATCTTGCTTTAGCGGTATTGTTAAAAGCTGGATTAAGCGGGATTCAAGAAAGTAAAGTTGTAGCAGATCCGGTTGAAAAGAACATTTATCAAATGACATCTTCAGAACTGGGGGAACAAGACATTGAGCGTTTGCCAGCGACATTATATGAAGCGGTCAATTACTTGAGAAAAGATGACCTCATGAAAGAAGCTATGGGCGATCATATGTATAACAACTTCATTACCATTCGCACACAAGAATGGGTAGAATACAATGAACAAGTATCTCCATGGGAACAACAAAAATACTTTAAAAAATAAATTACGATGTATAAAAGATGATTTTTTATCTTCTGGCGTTGGTAAAGAAATTTCCTCCGACCTATGGAACTGCTTATGGAAAACCTTATAGACCGGAGGATATTTCTAAGGATGAGTTTCTAAAAGGTTTAGCCTTAAAAAGGAAACTATTTTTATTTACTAACGTCAAATATTGCAGAATCTAAAAGACTGGGACCGCGAAAGTGTCTCGGTCTTTTTTTGTCTGATTTAAACTTAAGCCGGTCAAAATAGATTCTCAAAGTCTGATGATGATTAATTGTATGAGTCAAGAGAGCAGTTTCAACAGTTAAAGGTAGTAATTTTTTTATGAGGCTTTATATTGAACATAACTTTTCAGTCTCATAGAACCAGTCAGGCGAATAGTAGTCTTTATTGCAGCGAGAAAGTGGATCTGTTTTCACCCCTTTATAAAAAGTGGTATACCTGAAAATTTGTTTTGATATTCGGAATGAAGAACCCTTTTAAAATGTTTAAGTTCGTAAATCTATGTTAGAAAACCTAACATTTTGTAAAAAATAGATTGACATGCACGATATGAACTGGTAATCTGTAAAAGTAATTGAGAGGAGGACAAAAATGAGAGAAAAAGAATTGCGAAGATCTATGTCTGTATTTCCAATTGGTACAGTTATGAAACTGACGGATTTAACGGCACGACAGATTCGTTATTATGAAGAACAAGAGTTGATTTATCCTGAACGGAATGAAGGCAATCGAAGAATGTATTCTCTGAATGATATTGATGTGCTCCTTGAGATTAAAGATTATTTAGCTGATGGAATCAACATGGCAGGTATTAAAAGGATTTATGAATTGAAAGAGCTCGAAAATAATGAAAAAACCAAATCATATGAAAAGAATTTAACAGATGATGATGTTAGAAGAATTTTGTATTCTGAGTTTTTATCTATTAGTGGAATGTCTCCCAAAGATAAAAATAAACTGAATCAACAACGTTTTAAACATTAATAGCTTTACATAAAAAAGTCTGATTTATAAAGGAGAGAAACAGTAATGGCAAAATTTACCAAAGAATTTATTGAACAAGCTGCAAAAGATGAGGATGTACGATTCCTCCGATTAATGTTTACCGATATTTTAGGAACCATAAAGAACGTTGAAGTGCCCATTAGTCAATTGGAGAAAGTGTTAGACAATAAAATGATGTTTGATGGTTCTTCTATCGAAGGTTTTGTGCGGATCGAAGAAAGTGATATGTACTTACACCCAGATACGGATACTTGGCTGATTTTCCCTTGGGAGGTCGGGAAAGGCAAAGGAAAAGTGGCACGTTTGATTTGTGATATTTATAATCCGGACGGCACTCCATTTTTAGGGGACCCGCGTGCGAATTTAAAACGTGTGTTGATGGAAATGGAAGAACTAGGGTTTACTGAATTTAACTTAGGACCGGAACCGGAGTTCTTCTTGTTCAAATTAGATGATAAAAATGAACCAACTTTGGAATTGAATGATCATGGTGGTTACTTTGACTTAGCTCCTGTTGATCTAGGAGAAAACTGCCGTCGCGATATCGTATTGCAATTAGAAGAACTAGGTTTTGAAATTGAAGCTAGTCATCATGAAGTAGCTCCTGGACAACATGAGATTGATTGGAAATACGCCAACGCACTAGAAGCGTGCGACAATATTCAAACCTTTAAATTAGTGGTCAAAACAGTTGCGCGTCAACATGGTTTGCACGCAACATTTATGCCGAAACCTTTATTTGGTGTCAATGGATCAGGTATGCACTTTAATTTATCTCTCTTTACTAAAGAAGGCAATGCATTTTATGATAGC
Source organism: Desemzia sp. FAM 23990 (assembly GCF_045528485.1). Classification (NCBI taxonomy): domain Bacteria; kingdom Bacillati; phylum Bacillota; class Bacilli; order Lactobacillales; family Carnobacteriaceae; genus Desemzia; species Desemzia sp. FAM 23990. The sequence continues at coordinate 96,910 of NZ_JBGQQW010000001.1, read as the reverse complement.
AAAGGAGATATGGAGTTAAGCGATACAGCTCGTGGATTTATTGCGGGGACTTTAGCTCACGCACATGCGTTTACAGCGATCTGCAACCCAACAGTCAACTCGTACAAACGTCTAGTTCCCGGTTATGAAGCTCCAGTGTATATTGCATGGAGTGGTCGTAATCGTTCACCATTGATCCGTATACCAGGATCGCGCGGCATGTCTACACGTATTGAAGTACGCAGTGTAGATCCGAGCGCAAACCCCTACTTAGCGATGGCTGCTTTGCTGAAAGCTGGACTTGACGGGATTAAAAATAACTTAGAATTGCCGGCACCTATCGACCGCAATATTTATGCAATGGATGAAGAAGACCGCCAAGCTAATGGAATCTATGACTTGCCTTCAACTTTATTGGACGCTGTTAAAGCATTGTCAAAAGATGAAATCATCAAAGATGGCTTAGGAGAACATATCTACAATAACTTTGTAGAAGCGAAAAAAGTAGAATGGGATGCTTTCCGTATCCAAGTTTCACAATGGGAAAGAGAACAATACTTGAAATTGTATTAAGCTTTTGTTTAATCAAAAAGGCACAATTGATCGTTTACAGCGATCAGTTGTGCCTTTTTATTGTGAACAATTAAGCGCCTAAAACAGCTAAAGCTAAGGCTTGTTGAATGGCTTCAATATGTTTATCTTTTGTAAATTGCAAGTTTACAGCTGGTTCTGCACCACTTGAAATATAGATTTTTAATTCGGCATCTAAATCGAAATGCCCTGAAGTTTCAACGGTGAACCGGCTGATCGATTTATAAGGTAATGATTGGAAAGTCGTTTTTTTCCCTGTCATTCCTTGCTTATCTATAACAATCAATCGTTTATTCGTGAAAACAATCGTATCCCGCACTAATTTGAAAGCTAAATCGATTTCTTCTGAGTCTAAAACAACACTGCCTAACTTTTTACGTGCCTCTTCTGCGCTGATATTGCTTGCATTTCCCATCATTCCGCCAAGTAATCCCATGTATATACACTCCTTTAGTTAATAAATACTCATTTCAACCAGTATATCAAAAGAGTAGAAAGAAGTGAAAGCAGAGACGCTATTTATAGAAAGAAAGAAGTTTTTTGAAGACTTATTGAAGGGGAAGCTAAAGTATAGTAAACTTACTTAAATAAAGGGTTTTTAAGTTTCCGCTCAAGTTCTACAAAAGGAGTTGATAAAATGCAAGAATACGAAGAGTATTCAAAAGAAGAATTGGTAACCAAAATAGTGTCTTTAACGCGATTAAATAAAGAATTGTTGCAGACATTTCAAAAATCAGAGCGTTTAGAATTTGGCTGGACTGGAAACTTGGGACAATGGTTCTGGGATTTTACAGTGAATGAAGTGACGTTCAATCCATTGAAAGCAGAAGCGATTGGGTATGGAAAAGAAGATTTACCGGAGAAAGTGACCTTTCAGTTTTTTACAGACAAACTGCATCCAGAAGACAAAGAAGAAGTCATGCAAAAGATGAGAGACCATCTTGCGGGGAAAATTCCTGTGTGGGAAGTGAAGTATCGTATCCAAGCTAAAGATGGTTCATGGAAAGTATATCAAGACCGTGGGAAAGTGACGGAACGAAATGAAAAAGGCGAGCCCCTTTTCCTCTCTGGAATTGTATTTGATGTGACTGAAGAAGAAGTAGACAGAGAACAATTAGAATCGAAAAATAAACATCTATCCGATCGTTTAAAAACCGATTCATTAACGTCTTTGTATTCACGATCAGCTATCACAGTTGAGTTGGCCAAATGCGCCAGCAAAGCCAAAGCGAAAAATGAACCGCTGTCGATTGTTTTCTTAAAAATAGATCATTATGCCAGATTTGAAGAGGATTTCGGTATTATGTTGAGTGAAGAAGTGCTGAAGACAGTAGGTAAAATCATTCAGACAGTTATACAAGACAAACATATTGCTGGAAGATACCGAGAATCCGTCTTTCTCATATTGCTGGAAAACACCACTAAAAAAGAAACTCATGACACCGCAGAGACGATCCGTCAAGCTGTTTTTGAAACATTGTTTGATGTGCCGAGAAATGTGAGTGTCAGTGCAGGTATCTCTACATATAATCCCATTGAAACTATTAGCGAACTGATTCAAAGAGCCTCTAAAAAAATGGTGGCTGCTGATAATAACGGGGGAAATCAAGTCGTGGGATAACTATTTTCTTCTATAATAATGATTCGATTAAAAGCATTCTTTATCGGAAAGAATGCTTTTGTCTGTTGACCAGAAATAAAGACAAAATAAAAAAACACTCTCCGAAGAGAGTGTCTTAGTTTTGTACTAACGATATAAATACATTTATACATTAGATATTTTTAGCGTCTCAGGAGAGATTCGAACTCCCGACCGTTCGCTTAGAAGGCGAATGCTCTATCCTGCTGAGCTACTGAGACATTTTGTTTGTCGTTGTTTAACCAGCGACAAGATTTATTATAGGCCCAAATGAATAAAAAGTCAACAGAAAACTCATAAATATGTAAAAAAAGTTATATCCTTTTTTACCATTACTGAAAATAAAGCTAAAGCGATCAAACATCTTCGTAGGAAAGCGCAAAATGGATACTTCCCTAGGCTAAATAGTTGGAAAGGGGTTACTGATTTGATACGATTATCTTGAAAGAGATGCAATTCCTAGAAGATAGGAATAAGAGGAGGAAAAAATATGAGCTATAAAGTAATTGATAGTTTTTTATCAGCAGAAGAAACAGTAGAAAAAATAAATGACTTGGTAGAATTGGGGTACAAAGAAAAAGACATCACGGTCATGACTAAAAAAGAAAATGAAGAACAACTAAAAGATATCACTGATGCTAAAATAGATACAGTAGCTAAAGAAGAAGATAAAGGAATGCTAGATAAAATAAAAGAAAGTTTTAGTGATAGTGATGCAGAAAATCCTTTAGGAAAATATGAATTAGAGGAGCATTTGAGAAATCAATACAATGAAGTGGTCAAAAACAATGGCTATGTCATATTGGTTGAAGAAAGCACGAGCTTTACTATGGGAAGAGAAAGCGAGACTGCTCAATCCTCTGAAAATACTAGTATGACTGGTGGAGAGACAGGAGATTTTAACGAAACCCCGGGTGGAATCAACCCGATTTTACCTGGAACAGGAGTCGATGCTGATTTCAGTTCAAGAAATTCCAATGATATACGTACTTCAGATAGCGGGACAACAGATGTACAAGATAAATTCACTTACACGTCTAAGGAGAGAAATAGAAATGCAGACGAAGAAACTCAGTACGTTGAAGATCATGAGGTTACCCAAGTTAATCAAGAATTGAACAATCAACCTTTAACAGATGAGCCAACTGATCCGACTATACCAGGATTTGGAATTGACCCTAAAATTCCACCGCAAGGTATAGAACCTTTAGATTCGAACAGTCCTAATATACAAGGAGAAGGTCCAGATGATGAGAAGAGAAGATAGTAGACATCATACGAGCTGTTGAGTCTGTTAAACGAGAGGACGTTGCTTTAAAAGAAAGTTGGTGAGATCAATGCTGAGAATCATCACCTATTTTGCTTTAGGGTATGTCGGAGTGTATTTTTCGTTGCTGCTGTCTTTGATTTATTTCTTGAGACCAAAGAAAAAAAAGTAACTTATAGTCATGGATTTGTTGTCAATACTTCATAAAAAATAAAAGAGAATTCTTTTGAATTATTCTTAAAGAATTCTCTTTATTTGGTATAATGAGCGTAGCCCACCAGAAAAATGTAGGGAAAGAGTGGAGGAGTATGTATGAGAATAAGAGAACTAAAGAAAGAAGCCAAAGCAAGGCTTTCAGGAAATTGGAAAATAGCGATATTAAACTTAGTGATTATGACTATTTTAACTTCCATTATCAGTGAGGTGTTATTGGGTCTCGTAGGAGCGGGCAGCTTTGAGAGCTTAACATCAACATTTTCACAAGATCCAGCACTGGTTACCTCGGATATGATAGCTGCAAGTACAAGAGAAACGATTCTTTCTTCATTGGTGACTATAGTAGTCAGCTTTATTACGGCTGTCTTCGCAGTCGGTTATGACTGGTCTTTACTAGATATGGTTGACGGGGAAAAATTAACTGTAGAAGCGATGTTTCAGTCCTTAAAAACCAATCGATTTTTTAAAGTTTTAGGGATCTCAGTAGTAACTAATTTATTTATTATCTTGTGGAGTTTATTGTTGATCATACCAGGAATCATTAAATCTTATAGTTACAGTCAATCGTTTAATGTCTACAAAGACGATCCAAATTTGGATATCATGGGTGCGATTCAACGCAGTAAAGAAATCATGGAAGGTAGAAAATGGGACTATTTTAAACTGCAATTTTCATTTATTTTATGGTACTTAATACCCGTTATTCTATTTTTAGCGTTTATTTTCGGCAGTATCAATACGATCAGCTACCAATTCGAATATGCCAGCACATATGCACCAAATGAATTCTGGGGATTCTTCTTTGGAATGATTTTTGTAGTCTTGGCGTTCATTTTAGTGATCCTCATTCTGTCGCTTTATGTTGAACCTTATAGAAAAACAGCTAATCAAGTTTTTTACCGTGATTTAGTGGGTTTCCCAGAGATGGAAATGGATGAAGTGGAATATGAAGAGAATTCTAGTTATTCTACTGACTACATCGATCCATATGATGAATCCGATGATTTTGATGATTCAGAAAATAACCAAGATAGGTTCTAGTGTTCAATACTAACTGTACAAAATAAAAAAAGACTGCAGGCCTAAACGCTAACACCAGACCGAAGAAGTCTGTAAATTATAGGCCAGCAGCCTTTTTTGTATGGAAGATAAGGGATTTGAACCCTTGCACGAATAAATTCGCCTAACGATTTTCGAGACCGTCCCCTTCAGCCGAACTTGGGTAATCTTCCATTGTTATTGGCCACTTTCTTTAGTATAAACCTGTTTTTTTAGGATGACAATAACCAAATTGAGTATTTCATTTTGAACACTATCTCTTCTAAGGTATAATAGAATTGTAGAAGTAAAACACCTTATGTTTCTTAATTGATAATCACTTATCTGGAAAGGGGCAAAAACTTAGGAGGAGAAGAATATGAAAAAATTGGTAACGTTACTGGGAGTTGCTGCTTTGTTAGCGGGTTGCGATTTAATGGGAGGTACTACGGAAGAGTCACAAGTAAGCGAATCTTCAGAGTCTAGTGTTGAATCTAGCGCAGAAACTTCTGAATCAAGTGTAGAAGAGAGTTCAGCATCATCTTCAGCGGCTTCTTCAGAAGCAACTTCAAGTGAGTCTGAGAGTACTGGCGGAGAAGTAGCCACTTCAGAATTCCCGTTAGTCCCTCAAAAATCTGAGATCGATCAAGGCTATACGTTAGAAAGCGATCCATTGCTCCAAGAAATCCAAACTAGAATGTCCCAAACGGAAGAATTAGGTATTGATAATGATGTGGCTATTCATTTCACAGGTCTATTTTTAGGGGAGCAAGGTCAAGATAATGTTAAAGCGGTGTTCATTATAGTGAACCGGACAGATATGGCAATGACAAATATTAACTTAACTGTCAGCATGAGTACTGTTGATGGGGAAGTTATATTAGATAGCGCTCCATTTGTTTTATCTGAAGATGATTTTGGGATTCTGGAAACAGATACTACAATGCCAGCGTATTTCAAAATTCCAATGGACAGTCAAGAAGCATTCTTTAGTGTGAGTGATCTAGAAAATGTTACTTATTCAATCGATTCATTTGAATACGATGAAAGATAATTTTAATGATACAGTCTGGATCCTGAGAGATTACTTTCAGGTTCTTTTTTTGTGTCACAGGATATTTTTTCAAGATGAAAAGTGATGTAAAAAGCTTTATCAAATGGTATGATAAAAAAGATAAGTGTCCTACATAAGGATAAAACAGTAAAAGATTAGTGGAGGAGAGAGAATGGCACATAAGGGAAAAGAGATTTTCACGATCCCCAATATACTTTCTATTATTCGGTTAATTCTGGTACCGGTATTTGTTTCATTTTATGTAAATGCTGACAGTATCCAAGATTATAGAATTGCGGGCCTCATCATCCTTTTTTCTGGAATCACAGATTTAGTGGATGGCATTATTGCTCGAAAATTCAATCAAATTACGGATATCGGAAAGTTGTTGGATCCGGTAGCAGATAAAGTAACACAAGCGGCGATTCTGTTTTGTTTAATGGTTCGTTTTCAGTATATGTGGATCATCGTGATTTTATTTTTAGTGAAAGAACTGTCCATGCTCTTTTGGAATATTGTTTTGATCAAGAAAAACAAAAAATTAGACGGTGCTTTGTGGTATGGAAAAGTGTCAACAGCGGTATTTTATACGTGTATGACGATAATGGTGGCTTTTCCAATGATCAGTGATGCTGTTGCTAATGGATTAATGTTGATCACGGGATTCTTTTTATTGTTGTCGTTCATGTTGTACACAAAAATTTTTGTGCATATGTATCAATCAAACAACTAAATAAAAGTACACAAAAAGCTGGTCTAGGCCAGCTTTTTGTGTGTCGTTAAATGGTTTAATCTCTGTGCATGAATGCTCCTGTTTCAGCATTAATAATAATGTCGTCATCATCTTGAGTATTCTCAATACTGATCTCATAAACGGTTGAGCCGTTTTCGGTATCTAAATGCCAATTATCCACATATCCAGAGCCGATTTCTTCCATAGCAGTTGTCATAGCTTCTTGAGGAGAAACGATGTTGTCTAAGTTCAAAGCATCATTGTTGTCATCATCATTATTGTCAGTATCTCTATCGATGGCTTCTCCTGTAGAAGCATCAATGCTCAATTCATATTCAGCAGACTCATCAAACCCATTAAAGTCATATTCGTATTTTCCATCGTCATCATCAAATTCAATGGATTCAATAGAAGAATTAGGATGGGTTTCGTTATAAATTTGGATGGCATCATCTAAACTGATATCAAATTCCTGTTCATGAATTCCTTGAGCAGATTCTGAGCTACTAGAAGAAGAGTCGCCAGTAGTTTCTGATTCAGATGATTCTGAACTCATGTCTTCTGATTGACTGCTGGTCGAGCTCTCTTGAGCAGAACTGCTTTGTTCCTCTGAACCGGTATCCGTTGAGGAGTCCGTTCCGCAAGCCCCTAAAATCCCTGTACTAATTAAAGCTAAAAAGGCTAGTTTTCTTTTGTTTGTCATTTTGATCTTCCTTTCTTTTTGTTTTTCAGCTAATTCGCTAAGTGGCATCTGTTTATAAAAAAATAAAAAGAGGATACATAGCGAAATTTCTTACTTATACCTGCAGTATAACAAGAAAAAATAATGGCTAACATTCATCTGCTCAAAGTATTTTTGACAGAAGAAGGAAAAATACAACGAAAGAAGGAGTGCATACATCAAATAATTATCGTACAATCATTGTAGGGAAATTAAGAATGGATATAGAAATTGGGGTTTAGATATGAAATACGTAAAAAAGTTCCGCTTCAATTGGTTTGATTTGCTGACACTGGCGGGATTGGTGATGACTGTTTTTTTTCTTTATCTTGGTTACAGCAATGACGTTTTCGACTCGAGAGAGAGTTTGATTCAATATGTTGAAAGTTACGGGGCACAAGCTATATTGGTATTTATTTTTATTCAGTTTTTACAAGTCGTGTTGCCTATTCTTCCAGCAGCCGTTACATGTGTGGCTGGAGTGATCTTATTTGGTCCGGTATGGGGAATCGTGTACAATTATATTGGGATCTGTATAGGTTCTTTTGGAGCATTTTTGATTTCTAAACGTTATGGCCAGCCATTAGTAGAAAAGATGCTAAGCAAGAGAGTGTTCAACAAGTATTCCAAATGGTTAAATGATGGTAAAATGTTTGATCGCATTTTTGCTATCGGTATTTTTGGTCCTATAGCACCTGATGACGCGTTGTGTTATTTAGCTGGATTAACAACAATGTCTTGGAAAAAATTTGCTGTGATTATTATTCTTGGAAAGCCGATTCCAATTATATTGTACAGCCTGGGATGGACTACGATAGTGAACTGGTTGAATATTTTCTAAAGTTCTTTTGGATCGTAAGAAAATCAAAGAAAGGATGAGAAAGTGGATAATGCAGAACGATTTTTAGCTAGTTTTAACCGCATTCACAATCATTTGAGTTTTATGAGCAATGAAAAAGCACACAAAAAACCTTTTTATCATTTGCTAGATGAAAATGAATACCGCAATAGCGGAGTCAAAGAATATAAGAATGATTTGCAAATTTTTGCCGATCTAAGAAATGTGTTAGTGCATAAAAAACTGGAGACAAGCCGTTACTTAGCTGTACCTACGGATAAAGTTGTAGATAGGATCGAATTGATTGAATCTGTAATCAAAAGCCCGCCAAAAGTTTATCCTGCTTTTAAACGAGATGTGGTTCATTTCCAAGCTGAGGACTTATTTCTTACCGTATTGGAAACCATTAAAAATAAACAGATCACTCATTTTCCTGTCTATCAAAAAGGAGATTTGATTGGTTTGTTGACAGAAAATGGCATTACGTACTGGTTAGCCAATCATTTAAAGTCCGCTGTAGTGGATTTAAAACAAGTTACAACAGAAGAAATCTTGAGAGAAGACTCTAAAAGCAACAATTATTTATTCGTACGAAAAGATATGAGTATCGATGTAGCTGCAGAACTGTTAAAAAAGGATCGGAAAATCGATGCTTTGCTGATTACTGAAAACGGTAAAAAAACTGAGAGTCCTATGGGGATTATTACGCCTTCTGATTTATAGAAGAATTCAAAAAAATCTGTTCTGTTTTATGTTATGTATACTGAGTTGGTCAAGAGCTTTAAAGCTCTTGCGTACAGAAAGATAATGACATTTAAATAGAACTAGAACTAAAGGTTGCGATATTTCTATCACAGCTTTTTTTTGATCATTTATAGATGTAAAAGGCATGGATCACTCTTTTGTAGACTAAAAGCTTCCCAGCGATTTGTTTGACGGGCAGAAAAATCTATGGTATGTTTATCTCGAATTGAAGATAAATTATTTTGATATATATAATAAGCGATGTATACATGGAAGGAGTTTTTTTAATGGCGAAAAATGAAGATTCTTTAAAAGCGCTAACAGTGATGTTGCGAGCGTCTCAAAGCCTGCAAGATGTGATGAAACAAGACATGGTGAAGTATGGGTTAAACCCCACGGAATTTGCAGTTTTAGAGTTGCTTTATGCTAAAGGAGAACAAAAGATCCAAAACATTGGAAAAAAAATACTGCTTTCCAGCAGCAGTATGACGTATGTCATTGATAAATTAGAGCAAAAAGGACATATCGAAAGGAAACCGTGTGCGACCGACCGCAGAGTTATTTTCGCGCACATAACAGATAAAGGTAAATCCTTCATGGAAGAAGCTTTCCCTCTTCATGAAAAAATGATTACAGAATTGTTTTCTGTATTATCTAGTGAAGAAATAGAAACGCTGATCCCGTTAGTAAAAAAAGTTGGCTTGACTGCAGCAGAGCAAAGTACAAAAAATAAATAATCTGTATAACGGCTAGGGGAACAGGAACTGAGAAACAAACTTTGGGAATTCCCAATAAAACGTTGATTTTTAAGGTTTTGTACTTGGGTTTCGACACATTAAAAAAGGTGGATTTTGATGATCCAGGTATCTATCATTTATATTTTGAAAATGAAAAAGGTCAACCAGGTACGATCATGACGTTTGTTCCTTTGGAAATGCTCGTCAAGGAACAATTGGAGACGGCCAAACTGGTGTCACATTTTATGTGGTTCCAGAAAGATCACTGCCCTTATAGGAATAATGAGTGCTTTCTTTTGGTATACCCGTTGAAAAATCTGCTTGTTTTAGAGAAGATTATTTAACTTCCAAGATCCTCCCGACCTGCAGTTAGAATTAGTAGCCAGAACAGACGGAAAAGAAAATCCGTATACGTTTTATGGTGTGACAGCTGGAGTGGCAATTAAAGATTTTTATCCGACAGAAGTGAAGGACCCCAATTACTTTAGCGTTCTCTATTACTGAGAGCGCGGAGCTATTGCTGACTCCAATAGAAATAAGAGAAATTAAACCAAACTAAATCAGAGAGGTTGAGGTTGATGAAACATTTATTTAAAGAAGGCACTAATCCAACAAAACCAACGTTACTATTGTTGCATGGAACGGGTGGAACGGAAAATGATTTACTGCCGCTAGCAGAGATGGTCGATGCAGAAGCATCAGTATTGAGTGTACGTGGAAATATAGTTGAGAATGGAATGCCACGTTATTTTAAACGATTAGCTGAAGGTGTTTTCGATATTGAAAATTTAAAAGAAGAAACGAAAAATCTAGCAGATTTTATTGATGAAGCCGCCAAAAAATATGGCTTTGATCGAGACAATGTCGTAGCGATAGGTTATTCAAATGGGGCAAATATCGCTGGAAGCTTACTATTCCATTACCAAGATGTGTTAAAAGGTGCAATTCTTCACCACCCAATGGTTCCACTTAGAGGAATGGATCTGCCTAATTTAAACCAAGTCCCAGTCTTTATTGGGGCTGGAGAAAATGATCCGATTTGTGCTCCTCAAGAAAGCAAAGACTTAAAACACCTTCTTGAAGAAGCTGGTTCCACAGTGGAAATTGACTGGGGACAGCATGGACATTCTTTGACTCAAAAAGAAGTGGTTGCTGCTGCTCAATGGTATATTAAAAACTTCTCTTAAAAAAGGTACAGTGTATAAATTTTTTGTCCCTTCTATAACTATGATGGAAAAGGTAAAACTTTTTAGTCGTAGTTTTTCTGTTTTCTGGACTAAAAATAAAGGAAAATTAAAGAAACGTTAGTTATTTTGCGAAAAATTATAATTGTGTTATAATGAAAGAGGAGTTTGAGAGTAAAAGATTATTTTTTTAAGTTACATTCTTTGTAGAGTTGAAGAAATGAGGGGATTAAATGGGTAATAAAATTACCAAAGAGATTCAATCGTTAGTTGAAGTGGAACTTAGAAAAGGAGCAAGCAATTCGAGAATTGCAACTCTTCTAGGAGTACCCTATAATGAAGCTGTTGAGATGATTGAAGAGATTAAGTTGTCTTTTAAACCAGATGTGGGAGATAAAATTATTTTTACTTTCCGCGATGAAAAAATGGCAGGTGTCATTACAAAACTATTGAAAAATAGTGCTGTTGTAGATATCTCCTGGGACTTATCTTCTGAAAAAATGAAAGATTTAATGGAAGATAGAACTATTGTTAATTTTAAAGATATTGAACAAACTGTTCTCTAAAAAAATACACGTTAAGAAGTTGGATCTTAAATCAGATCCAGCTTTTTTTGTTTTTTTTAGAAAAAATAGTAAAAGAGATATTTTTCAGGTTCTACGTTACTTTGGGTTTCAAAATAGTTTCTCTTAAAATGCTGATATATAGCTTGTTTTGAGTTCTTGTCAAAAAAAGTTGCGAATTTTTATTGACAGTCAAACTAAAATGAATTAGTATTTTGATTGTCAAACAATTTGATGTTCAAACTAAATTCTGTTTTGGATATTCATCAGATGGGAGGAGAGATGTGGATAAAATTGTCAATGAGATAAATCCTTATTTAGTTAAGATATTCAATGAAGTCTTAATTATTGAAGAAAATGCTTTAAAAGGCAGTAGATTTAATGATTTATCTATTAAAGAGATGCACACAATCGAAGCCATTGGAATGTACGGAGAAAACACCACCACAGAAGTAGCTAAGAGAACCTATGTAACTGTAGGTACACTAACTGTATCAATAAACAATTTAGTGAAAAAAGGGTATGTCGAACGTATTAGAAGCGAAGAAGATAGACGAGTGGTAAAACTTGGACTGACTAAAAAAGGACGTCTGCTCTACCGCCTGCACGATAAATTTCATCGTGACATGGTCAAAGAAACGCTTAGTGATTTAAGCGACGAAGAAGCAGAAATTTTAGTAAAAGGTTTGAGAAACTTACATCTATTCTTAGATCGCACAAAAAATTCTTTATAGAGAACAGAGTTGAATGGAATGGGAACTAAAATAGTCGGTACAGGAAGTTACGTACCAGAAAGAATTATTTCCAATGAACAGTTAGAAACATTTTTAGAGACCTCTGATGAATGGATAACAAGCCGCACAGGTATTAAAGAACGTCATATCAGCGAAACTGAAAATACGTCAGATTTATGTGCCAAAGCCGCTCAGCATATTTTATCAAATGCAGGTGTACAAGCTGAAGAAGTGGATTTCATTGTTGTTGCAACAATGACTCCTGACTACTTGAGTCCTTCTACAGCCAGCCTAGTGCAAGATAAAATAGGTGCTCATTCAATCATGTCGTTTGACGTCAACGCTGCTTGTTCAGGGTTTGTATATGCTTTATCGATAGCCGATAAGTTGATGCAGTCAGGCAGTTACCGTTACGGTTTAGTTCTGGGCGGAGAAGTCATGTCGAAGATTATCGACTGGAATGATCGAAGTACTGCTGTTCTTTTTGGTGATGGAGCTGGCGGTGTGTTATTAAAACATACTCCAGGCGAATCGTTTGTTTTAGGAGAAGACATTCATGCTGATGGAAGCCGCGGAAACGCGCTTACTGCAGGAACCTTGTCTCTTTCTGAAAAATGGAGTTCGCAAAAAGCTGAGCATCAGTATTCATTACAAATGGAAGGCAGAAGCATTTTTGATTTTGCTATACGCAGCGTTCCACAAAGCATTCAAAAGCTGTTAAGCGACACCAATACTCCCTTCGAGGATGTAGAATGTATAGTGGCTCACCAAGCGAATGAGCGGATCTTAAAAGCTATCGCAAAAAAATTAAAAATTTCACCAGAGTTGTTTGCTGTCAACATCAGCAAATATGGGAATACATCAGCAGCAAGTATCCCGCTGCTCTTACATGAATTGGTTGCTGAAGACAAGTTAAGTCTGGGAAGCAACAAAAAGATTGTTTTAACGGGTTTTGGAGGCGGATTGACATGGGGTTCCATGCTCATCCAACTATAAAAAAATAAATTATATATTAATGGAGGAAACAACAATGACATTTTCAAAAATTCAAGAAATTATTATGGACCAATTAGATAAAGACGAGGAAGAAGTACAATTAACTACAAACTTCCGTGAAGACTTAGAAGCAGACAGTTTAGACTTATTCCAAATCATCAATGATATCGAAGACGAATTTGATATTAAGATCGAATCAGAAGAAGGATTAAACACCGTACAAGATATCGTAAACTTTGTAGAAGCTGAAATCGCGAAAAAATAATTCTACATATAGAAAGAAGGAAATATCTGTATGCAGACAGATTTAATAAAAAAACTTGGAATAAAATACCCAATCATTCAAGGCGCAATGTCTTGGGTAGCGAATCCTAGTCTTGTAAGTGCTGTATCAAATGCTGGAGGGTTAGGGATTCTGGCGTGTGGACATGCGACAGGAGAAACAGTTCGTGAATTGATTCATGAAACAAAAGCTTTAACCGACAAACCTTTCGGGATTAACGTATTACTCCTTTCACCATATGTAGAAGATGTTGTCAAAGTAGTTTGTGAAGAAGGCATAAAAGTGATAACTACAGGAGCAGGTTCTCCTGGTCGGTATATGGCTCAATTCAAAGCAGTCGGTACAGTAGTTATTCCAGTAGTGGCTTCAGTTGCTTTAGCGCGACGTATGGAAAATGAAGGCGCAGATGCCATTATTTGTGAAGGAATGGAAGCTGGGGGACACATCGGGAAAACAACTACGATGAACTTAGTGCCTCAGGTTGTAGATGCGGTAAACATTCCTGTTATTGCTGCTGGAGGTATTGCTGACGGCCGTGGTGTTGCAGCCGTGTTTATGTTGGGAGCTTCAGCTGCACAGTTAGGAACTCGTTTTGTTGTGGCGAATGAAAGTACCGTTCATCAAAATTTCAAAGACGCTATTATCAAAGCAAAAGATATTGACACGGTTATTACAGGACAAATTACCGGACATCCTGTTCGTGTGTTGCGTAATAAATTGACTCGTCAATACTTAAAAGTAGAAAAAGAGATCACGAGTGATGAAAATCCAGATTTCGATCGTTTAGAAGCAATGGGGAAAGGCGCATTGAAAAGAGCGGTTATTGATGGAGATAAAGACACTGGTTCATTCATGTCTGGTCAAAGTGCCGGTTTAGTGAAAAAAGAACAAAGTTGTCATGAAATCATTCAAGAATTAATGACTGAATACCAAGATATTATTCGTAAACAAGCTAGTTCGTTAGAGGCATAGACTCTTACAACAACCAGCCACATTATATTAGCTAGAAAGCTAAAAGAAGTTCTTTTTGCTTCCGATAGTTTTCTAGTTCTTTTTTTAGGAAGTGAAACTGATGAAAACAGCATTTGTATATAGTGGTCAAGGTGCTCAATATGCAGGTATGGGAAAAGAACTTTACGAAGAGTATGACAGCGTAAAAGATATTTTCCAACAAGCAAGTGAAGCATTGCAATTAGATATGCAGTCTCTTTGTTTTGAAGAAAATGATCTATTAAATCAAACGATGTATACACAGCCGGCTATTTTAACCGTCAGTATGGCCATTGATGCTTTATTGACCGAAAAAGGACTACAACCTGATGTAGTCGCTGGTCTGAGCTTAGGAGAATACAGTGCATTTGTGAAAGCAGGAGTATTGTCGTTCCCGGAGGCTCTTCAATTAGTGAAAAAAAGAGGCCAATACATGACTGAGGCAGTTCCACTTGGAGAAGGTGCGATGGCTGCTGTTATGGGATTAGACCGCTTGATTATTGAACAAATTTGCCAAGAAGTTGCTGAGGAATATGGGGTTGTCTCTCCAGCAAATTACAATATGCCTGGACAAATTGCTATTGCAGGATTAAAAGAGTCTGTTGAAATAGCGAGCAAGCGATTGTCGGAAGCTGGAGCTAAACGTGTAGTGCCGCTGACAGTCAGTGGACCTTTTCATACCAGTCTATTGGAACCAGCAGCTAGACAATTAAAAGAAGAAATCAAAACGGTCAAGATAATGAATCCTAGTATTCCCATTATCAGTAATACCACTGGTAAACCCATTGAAGACGCTGAAGCTATTCAAGAATTAATGGTCAAACAAGTGATGTCTCCAGTCTATTGGGAAGATAGCATACAAAAAATGATCGATATGGGTGTAGATACCTTTATTGAAATCGGTCCAGGTAAAACATTAAGCAGTTTTATCAAAAAAATCGATAAAACAGTACAAATCATGAATGTTGAAAACATAAAATCGCTTGAAAAAACGCTGCAAAAACTTGCGTAAAACATGAAGATAGCAGAAAAAGGATGAGGATATGAATCTAAAAAATCAAACTGTTATTGTAACTGGAAGTTCTAGAGGAATTGGAAAAGCTATTGCTGTAGAATTTGCGAAAACTGGCGCAAACATCGTTTTGAACGGTCGGAAGCCGATAGCAGAAAGTTTGTTGAATGAATTGGAAAGTTTAGGAGCTAAAACGCATACAATCTTAGGCGATGTAAGCGACTTTGATTTTGCTCAAAAGTTGATTGAAGAAACGAAAGAAGTTTTTGGTAGTGTAGACGTGCTTGTGAACAATGCCGGTATCACAAAAGATATGTTGTTGATGAGAATGGCAGAAGAGGATTTTGACCAAGCCATCAATATCAATTTAAAAGGGACGTTCAATACGATTCGTCATGCTTCAAAAGTGATGCTGAAACAAAAAAGCGGCACAATTATTAATATGTCCAGTGTTGTGGGCTTAGTAGGAAACGTTGGCCAAGCCAACTATGCAGCCAGTAAAGCTGGTGTTGTGGGTTTAACTAAATCAGCAGCACGAGAATTAGCAGCTAGAGGAATCACTGTTAATGCGATTGCTCCAGGTTTTGTTGAAACAGAAATGACAGATGTATTGTCAGATAAAATGAAAGAACAAGCTGTTGGTCAAATTCCATTGAAACGTTTTGGAAACGTGGAAGATGTAGCCAGATTAGCAGTCTTTTTAAGCGAAAACCGCTATATTACAGGCCAAGTCATCAATGTTGACGGTGGAATGGTCATGAACGGTTAATAATAAGGAGGACGAACACAAATGAATCGTGTAGTCATTACAGGTATGGGTGCAGTTACTCCATTGGGTAACTCAGCTGAAACCTTTTGGGAAGGCTTAAAAGCAGGAAAGAACGGAATTAAAGAAATCACTAAATTTGATGCTAGCGAAACTGGGATCTCAGTTGCTGGAGAATTAAAAGATTTTGATCCAAAAAATTATATGGACCGTAAAGTTGCTAAACGTATGGATGAATTCTCACAATATGGGGTTGCAGCTGCTGTTCAAGCTGTTGAAATGAGCGGTATTGATGTAGAAAAAACAGACATGGATCGTTTTGGAGTCATTGTAGGTTCTGGTATTGGCGGATTGAACGCTATGGAACAGCAAATCATTAAAATGCACACTAAAGGTCCACAACGCGTTGCTCCATTGTTCGTACCTTTAGCAATTGGAAACATGGTAGCTGGAAATATTTCCATTGCCATTGGTGCACGTGGAATCAATACGTCTATCGTTACAGCATGTGCATCAGGAAACAACTCTATCGGAGAAGCTTTCCGTAATATCAAACATGGTTATTCAGATATTATTATTGCTGGCGGTGCAGAAGGAACGGTAAATGAAATCGGAATCTCTGGTTTTGCAGCATTGAATGCTCTATCAACTAGTACTGATCCTGATCGTGCGTCGATTCCATTTGACAAAGAGCGTCATGGTTTTGTTATGGGTGAAGGCGCCGGCGTATTGATGTTGGAAAGTCTTGACCATGCTATTGAACGCGGTGCTACTATTTATGCAGAAATCGTTGGATATGGTGCAACCGGAGATGGTTATCACATGACAGCTCCATCACCAGATGGCAGCGGAGCAGGTAGAGCGATGAAATTAGCTATGGATGAAGCAAATATTCAACCAGCGGATATCGGATACATCAACGCTCATGGAACAAGTACTCAAGCCAATGATTCATCAGAATCGAAAGCCATTAAATACGCTTTAGGGGATGCAGCTGAGCAAGTAGCTATCTCAAGTACTAAGAGTATGACGGGTCACTTATTGGGTGCTGCTGGTGGTATCGAAGCAGTAGCTTGTGTGAAAGCTTTACAAGAAGGCTTCCTTCCTCCAACCATCGGTTTACAAGTAGCGGATGAAGAATGTGATTTAGACTACATTCCAAATGAAGGTAGAGCAAAAGAGATTCAATACGCTCTAAACAATTCATTAGGTTTTGGTGGACACAATGCCGTAACCTTATTTAAAAAATGGGAGGGAAAATAGATGGACTTTAACCAAGTAAAAGAGTTGCTGCATTTGGTTGATCAGTCTTCTCTAAAAGAATTTCAATTGCAAATGGACAACGTAACCGTTCAAATGAGCAAAAATTCTGCTACTTCTCAATCAATGACTAAAGACACAAAAATTGAAACAATTAGCCCTGTTGTAAACGAAACAGCTTACAACAACGAAAGCAGCTATCAATCCGTCACTGTGAGGGAAACGGAAAGCACTCCGGCTGCCGCAGGGGAAGAGATTTTATCTCCGATTGTAGGAGTGGTTTATTTATCTCCAGAACCAGGAAAACCTGAGTTTAAAAAAGTAGGAGATACTGTAAAAGTTGGCGAAACACTTTGTATTGTAGAAGCTATGAAAGTAATGAATGAAATCAAGAGTGAAGTAGATGGAACGATTACTGAAATTCTGATTGAAGACAGTCAAGTTGTAGAATACAACCAAGCGTTATTCAGAGTTGATTAGGGCTGATTTAACCGCTTTTTACATTATTTAAGGAGGAATTTTAGAAATGACTAAAATGAATATAGCAGAGATCCAAAAATTAATCCCCAATCGTTTCCCAATTTACTTTATCGACCGTGTGGAAGAAATGACACCTGGTGAACATGTGGTAGCATTAAAAAATGTCACCATCAATGAAGAAGTTTTCCAAGGGCATTTCCCTGGCGAGCCTGTATTGCCTGGAGTTTACATCTTAGAAGCATTGGCTCAAGCTGGATCGATTCCTCTATTGTCACTAGACAGATTTAAAGGACAAACAGCTTATTTAGGTGGAATGAACAAAGTTAAATTCCGTAAAAAAGTTCAACCAGGCGACCAGTTGATGTTACATGTAGACATCGTGAAATTAAAAGATTATGCAGGAATCGGTAAAGGTGTCGCTTACGTTGACGGGAAAAAAGTCTGCGAAGTCGAATTGACATTTATTATCGGACGTTAAGCCTATGTTAAATAAAATTCTTATTGCAAATAGAGGCGAAATTGCCGTACGTGTGATACGTGCGTGTCAAGAACTGGGGATTAAAACAGTCGCCGTCTATTCCGAAGCAGATCGAGACGCTTTACACATGCAATTAGCAGACGAAGCTATTTGTATTGGACCTGCAAAAGCAACCGATTCGTATTTGGATATGCAATCTATATTAAGTGCAGCAGTAGTCACAAACGCTCAAGCGATTCATCCTGGTTTTGGATTCTTATCTGAGAACAGTACGTTCGCGACTATGTGTGAAGAAATGAATATTGTTTTTATTGGTCCAAAACCGATAACCATTCATCAAATGGGAGATAAAGCAAATGCCAGAGAACTAATGATCGAAGCTGGTGTACCTGTTATTCCAGGTAGTGAAGGATTCATTCATTCTATGGATGAAGCTAAAACTGCAGCTAAAAGTCTTGGGTATCCTGTGATGCTGAAAGCCAGTGCTGGCGGTGGCGGTAAAGGGATGCGTCGTGTAGCGAATGAAGAAGAACTAGAAACTGCTTATGTGAACGCTAAATCTGAAGCAAAAGCTGCTTTTGGAAATGATGATATGTATATGGAAAAAATCATTGAACATGCGCGTCATATAGAAGTTCAAATTCTGGCGGATAATCATGGGAATGTGATCCATCTTGGAGAACGTGATTGTTCTTTACAACGTAAAAATCAAAAAGTTATCGAAGAATCTCCTTCTGTAGCGATCGATGAAGAACAAAGACAGTTGCTAGGAGAAACTGCTGTAAAAGCAGCTAAATATGTACATTATCAAAATGCGGGAACGATTGAATTTTTGTTAGATGTAGATAGCAACTATTACTTTATGGAAATGAATACCCGTATACAAGTAGAACATCCCGTTACGGAAATGGCGACTGAAGTAGATATTGTCAAACAGCAAATTTTAATTGCTTCTGGTCAAGAATTGTCTTTGAAACAAGAAGATGTTAGACTAACAGGACATACGATCGAGTGTCGTATCAATGCTGAAAATCCAGCGTTTAATTTTGCTCCTTCCCCTGGAACATTAAACTATTTACTAGTTCCTTCAGGCGGGCTCGGTTTGCGGGTGGAAAGCGCCATGTACCAAGGTGCTGAAATCCCTCCTTATTATGATGCGATGATTGCAAAAATCATCACTAAAGGTGCGGATCGTCCGGAAGCCATAGCTAAAATGAAACGTGCATTAGGTGAACTTGTTATAGAAGGAATCATAACCAATCAATTCTTTCAGGAAGATTTATTAAATGATGCCACTTTTATTAGTGGAGAATACGACACTAGTTATTTAGAAACGGATTTTCTTAAAAATTGGGTGCCTCGTATTGATTAATTAAATCGAAGAAAGTAAGAACTTTTTACAGAGGTGATAAATTGAAACTGTTTAAGAAGAAACGAGTGTACATTCCCATTCATGTGGATCGAACACAAACCGAAGATACAGCGATTCCCGTTGTACCAGACGGAATGTTTACCAAATGTCCTCAGTGTCATAAATCAATTTATACCAAAGATTTAGGTCATGATAAAATCTGTCCAGAATGCGGATATTCATTTAGAATTTGTGCAACCGAGCGGATTCAATTGATTGCCGATGAAGGCAGCTTTGAGGAATGGGATAAAGTGATGGAGCAGTCAAATCCGTTAGAATTTCCCGGATACGAAGATAAATGGCAACAAGCACAAAATAAGTCCGGCTCGAATGAAGCAGTTGTCACGGGTAAAGCTGCAATAAATAGCCATCATACAGTCATCTGCGTAATGGATTCGACGTTTATGATGGGAAGTATGGGTCACATCGTCGGAGAGAAAATTACGCGTGCAGTTGAACGAGCTACAGAAGAAAAATTGCCTGTGATTATTTTTACTGCTTCTGGTGGTGCCAGAATGCAAGAAGGGATTATTTCTTTAATGCAGATGGCTAAAATAAGCGGAGCTATTGCGCGACATAGCGAAGCCGGTCTTCTGTATATCACTGTGTTGACAGACCCTACCACAGGCGGCGTAACAGCTAGTTTTGCTATGCAAGGAGACATTATTTTATCTGAACCTAGAGCATTAGTTGGATTTGCTGGGAAACGTGTGATCGAACAAACCATTAAAGAAAAATTGCCTGATGATTTTCAGTTAGCTGAATCGGTTATGGAAAATGGATTTATCGACCAAATCGTCCCAAGAAGCGAATTGAAACAAATGTTGGGATCAATACTTAAATTACATGAATAAAACAGCTTTTTAAACAGCGTTGACAAAGAAGGTGCCCTAAATGGAAAAAGCCATTGAAATCGTAGAACGCGCGCGAAAAATATCCCGTTTAAACACGCTGGATATCGTATCAGAAATTTTTGAAGATTTTATAGAATTACACGGTGATCGTTTATTTCGTGATGATAAAGCTATCGTTGGCGGAATTGCTACTTTAAATGGTACAGCAGTTACGGTGATCGGAAACCAAAAAGAACACGAACTCAAAGAAAATATTCGTCGCAATTTTGGTTCTCCTCATCCTGAAGGCTATCGAAAATCATTGCGTTTGATGAAACAAGCAGAAAAATTCAACCGTCCTGTCATCAATTTTGTGAATACTGCCGGAGCTTATTGTGGCGTTGAGGCAGAAGATAGAGGTCAAGGAGAAGCTATTGCACGAAATCTTCTCGAAATGAGTCAATTAAAAGTTCCTATTCTTTCGATTATTCTTGGAGAAGGTGGAAGTGGCGGAGCTTTAGCTTTGGCTATGGGAAATGAAGTATGGATGATGGAGAATTCAATGTATTCTGTATTATCGCCTGAAGGATTTTCGTCTATTCTTTGGAAAGATGCTTCACGAGCTAAGGAAGCAGCAGAAGTAATGAAGCTGACACCAGATGACTTAATGGATTTGTCTGTGATAGACAAAATTATTTCTGAATCTATCGAAGGTGAGCGTCTGGCCCAAGAACAAATTCTCGCTACCTTAAAAACAGAGATAGCCGACTTTTTATCTGTTGCGTCCAAGAAAACAGCTACAGAATTAGTTAATGAACGGTATAAAAAATTTAGAGCGTTTTAAAATAACTAGACAAAAAAACTTATCTTTCTATTTTATAGTAGAAAGATAAGTTTTTTCGTGCAGCAAGGATTTTATTCACAGAACTTCGTGTGGTGTGTTAAACTGAAAACATACGTTGCAGCAAAGTTGCTGGTGTGAATAATCAACCAGCTGCTCTCTAAAATTGAGGAAGCTAAAAAAACTTTTGCTAGCGCAAGCAAAATGGTGCAAAGAAGGTGAACCATGGGAGAACGGATCGATTTTCCAAATAATTATGAGCTGTATTTAAAAAAAGCTGTCAAAATGTTTCAAGTAGGCAAAATAGAAGAAGCTTGTCGTTTTTTTAAAGAAGCATACGCTATTCGTCAAGAACCAAGTGTGAATGCCATGTATGTATCAGCACTGTATCAACTGGAAGACTATGAAACTGCAAAAGAGATCGCAGATGATAAAAAAGAACTTTATGAAAATGAAGAAAGTTTGTATAGTTTATACACCACACTTTTAATCAAAAGTCAGTTGTTCGTTGAAGCTGAGCGAATTATCCAAAAGAAAACAGCACAACACAATCTGAGCACATCGACGAAAGAAATGTGGAAAGCTACTAAAATTGCTTTAGAGCACGAAAAAAACAAACATCAGCAAGAGAAAAAGAAACACAATCAAGAATTGTTGAAAGAGATATTAGCAATGGGGGATAAATCTTTTGAGCACCAAGCCGCTTTGGTCAAAGACATGAAAGAAATGGACAAAGAGTGGTATGCATTAGGAGCAAGAAGCATTTTAAGGAACCCTTTTGTCAATGAAATCGTAAAAAGTACGGTGCTGGAAATCTTAATTGATCATCAAGTAGACGAAGAATTTGAATTGTATTGGTTTGAGCAAAGAAGATTGGTCACTCCTGCAAAATTAACTTCATTAGAAGATGAAAGAGTCGTTGAAGCTGTCATTGAAGGATTAAAAGAAAAGTTTGAAGATGATAATCCCTCGTTGTATCACGCTTTGCTTCAAGAAATGAATTTGTATTTTTTATTGCTGCATCCTTATATTGAAGAAGTGATTACCGATGCTGACGAATGGATTTCCTTGAGCTTTAGACGGTACGACATAGAATCTAAAAATGAGTCTGAAGATGATAAGGAAATTCAAAAAATGGCTGATTGGATCAATCGATTGAATTTAGAAATTGAACAGATGTTATCTTAAGCTGTCTATAGATCAAAGAACGTCTATTACAGAGAAAAATTTCTTATTTGTCAGGGATTCAAAAGCAATTTTTATTTACAAAACCGCATAAGTAGTGTAATATGAAAAAGTATGCAAGTCTTCAAAAGACTATGAAAATAGAATATTTCGGAGGGTAATTTACATGACTGCAAAATGGGAAAAAACAGGAAAAAATGATGGTGTTCTATCATTTGAAATTTCACAAGAACAAATAACACAAGGAATCGATACAGCTTTTAACAAAGTTAAAGGTACGTTATCAGTACCAGGTTTCCGTAAAGGGAAAGTTCCTCGTAAAGTATTTAACAAAATGTATGGGGAAGAAGCGTTATATGAAGATGCATTGAACGCTGTCTTACCAGACGCTTATGAAGCTGCTTTAGCAGAAACAGGCGTTGAACCAGTTGACCAACCACAAATCGATGTGAAAAGCATGGAAACTGGAAAAGCTTGGGAAATTGAAGCTAAAATCACTGTAAAACCAGAAGTTGAACTTGGTGATTATAAAGGTCTTGAAGTTCCAAAACAAGACCGTGAAGTAACTGACGAAGATGTAGTTCAAAACTTAGAAAGCAAACGCAGCGCTCAAGCTGAATTAGTTTTAAAAGAAGAAGCAGCTGAAAATGGCGATACTGTTGTGATCGATTTTGAAGGATTTAAGGACGGCGAAGCTTTTGAAGGTGGAAAAGGCGAAAACTTCTCACTTGAATTAGGTTCAAACTCATTTATTCCAGGATTCGAAGACCAATTAGTTGGTAAAAAAGCTGAAGATGAAGTGGAAGTTAACGTAACTTTCCCAGAAGACTACCAAGCTGAAGACTTGAAAGGTCAAAAAGCAGTATTTAACGTTAAAGTTCACGAAGTTAAAGCAAAAGAACTTCCTGAATTAGATGATGAATTCGCTAAAGATGTAGACGAAGATGTTGAAACTCTTGACGAATTAAAAGAAAAAGTGAAAAAACAATTAACAGAAGCTAAAACAGCTTCAGCTGAAGAAGCTGTTGAAGATGCAGCTATTCGTCAAGCAGTAGAAAATGCAACAATCGAAGAAATTCCACATTCAATGGTACATGACGAAGTTCACCGTCAAATGGAATCCTTCTTAAACAACATGCAACAACAAGGTGTATCTCCTGAAATGTACTACCAAATCACTGGTACTACAGAACAAGACTTGCACAAACAAATGGAAACTGATGCAGAATTCAGAACGAAAACAAACTTAGTATTAGAAGCTATTGTTGAAAAAGAAAACTTTGAGCCTTCTGATGAAGAAGTTGAAGAAGAAATCAAAAATCTTTCTGAAGAATACGGTATGGAAGTGGATGCTGTAAGAAATGCTTTGACTCCTGATATGTTGAAACACGACATTTCATTGAAAAAAGCTATTGATTTAATCACTTCTTCTGCAGTAGAAAAATAATTCTATATCAAGTGCTGTTTTGATGAAGCACGTCAGTTAGAACAGTTTTAAGAGGTATACTCTTGGTATGTATAGGGACTGGGCCATAGGTTTTTTGGTCTGGTCCCTTTCTTACTCAATGAAGATCACCATGAGTAGCATTATCCCTTTTTTTATGCTATTATTTAAAAAGTTTGAACATTGTGCTACTGTAGAGGTGGTGTCAATGATTGAAACAGGAAACAGAATTGAGGTGTATGGGAACATGTTTAATGATGAAGAAACAAGTGGAGTCGTAAGTTGTTCATTCTGTGGAAAAACACAAGATCAAGTGAAGAAAATCGTTGCCGGTCCTGGTGTTTACATCTGTAACGAATGCATCGACTTATGCAAAGAAATCATAGATGAAGAATTTAGTGAAGTAGGTTATGGTGAATTCTTAGAAGTACCAAAACCTCAAGAAATTCAACAAATTTTAAATGAATACGTGATTGGTCAAGAACAGGCTAAGAAATCCTTGTCTGTTGCGGTGTACAATCACTACAAGCGTGTGAATCATATGGGTGAAAAAGAAGAAGATGGAATTGAACTGCAAAAAAGCAACATCTCTTTGATCGGACCAACTGGTTCTGGGAAAACATTCCTTGCTCAAACTCTAGCGCGTATTCTAAACGTTCCATTTGCGATTGCAGATGCAACCAGCCTTACAGAAGCGGGTTACGTTGGGGAAGATGTTGAGAACATTCTCTTGAAATTATTGCAATCAGCTGACTTTGATGTTGAACGTGCTGAAAAAGGGATTATTTATATTGATGAAATCGATAAAATTGCTCGTAAGAGTGAAAATGTATCGATTACTCGTGATGTATCAGGTGAAGGCGTACAGCAAGCTTTACTCAAAATCTTAGAAGGTACGGTTGCCAGTATTCCTCCTCAAGGCGGAAGAAAACACCCACAACAAGAATTTATTCAATTAGATACAACGAATATTCTGTTCATTGTTGGCGGGGCCTTTGATGGAATCGATACGATCGTTAAAAACCGCTTAGGAGAAAAAGTGATCGGTTTTGGTTCTGGTTCATCGAAGAAAAAAATCGACGAATCTAAATCTGTAATGCAGCAAATTATTCCAGAAGACCTATTGAAATTCGGATTGATTCCTGAATTTATTGGACGTTTGCCAATTATGGCTGCTCTGGAAAAATTAACAGAAGATGATTTGATCCATATTTTAACTGAGCCGAAGAATGCTTTGGTAAAACAATACAAAAAATTGATGGAATTAGATAACGTAGAATTGGAATTCGAAGAAGATGCTTTACGCGAAATTGCCAAACAAGCTATCGAGAGAAACACTGGAGCTCGTGGTTTGCGTTCGATTATCGAAAACTTGATGTTGGAAATTATGTTTGACTTACCAAGTCGCCCAGAAGTATCTAAATGTGTGATCACGAAAGAAGCGGTCGCAGGTACCACTGAAGCCATTTTCTATAATAATGAAGGCAAAAAAGTCGTTTAATAGTTTAATTAAACCTGTTATTACAGAAGATCAACCGGTAAAAAGGCTGATCTTCTGTAGTTTTTTTGCTTTTTTTTTTAAAAAGATACAATCGTAATTTTACAATTGTGTTACAAATATCTCTTTTTTATGTTGGGAAAATGCGAAAAGAAGATTTAAATATTATATTTTAGTATCAGGTATGTTAGAATAGGAAATGGATTTATCGGGCGAATGAGTTTTTACCATCAGAAATGCCCCTAGTTTCGTAGAATCGTAAACTAGGGAAAAATTGCTGTGCGCTAGTTTAGTGATATAGTATAGATCGATCTAATTAAACTGGAAAATCATAAAATACAGTAAGATATATAAAGGGCGTGCAAAACATTATGAAAGTAAATAATGCAGAATTTATCATTAGTGCTGTTTCACCAAAACAGTATCCTACGACAAACCTTCCGGAAATTGCGTTGGCAGGAAGATCAAATGTAGGGAAGTCTTCTTTTATCAATAAGATGACGAATCGTAAAAAATTAGCTAGAACTTCCAGTAAACCTGGAAAAACGCAAACATTGAATTACTACAAAATTGAAGAAAAATTCTATTTTGTCGATGTACCTGGTTATGGGTATGCAAAAGTTTCTAAAACAGAACGAGCTAAGTGGGGAGAGATGCTGGAGACATACTTTACACAGAGAGAAACATTAAAACTAGCCATTTGCGTGGTTGATTTTAGACATCCACCTACTAACGATGATGTTCAAATGTATGATTTCTTAAAATACTATGATATTCCTGTTTTAATTTTGGCAACAAAAGTAGACAAGATTCCACGCAGTAAATGGAATAAACATGAAAAAATCATTAAAGACGGCTTTGAGATGGATGCAGAGGATAAACTTCTTACATTTTCTTCAGAAACAGGATTAGGTATGGATGAAGTTTGGAAGTACATTGAAGAAAAAATCAAGTAGATTAAAAATAATGGACTTATATTAGGTGTTAAGACCTAGAAACGAATCTATTCACTCACAACATTGGAATGAAGAATTAAAAGGATGATAAACATTGAAAATCTTACTTTATGGTGTGAATCATCAATGTGCACCAATAGAAATTAGAGAAAATTATGCTATAGAAGAGAGCGATATAAATCAACAACTTTCTGATATACACTCGTTTTCTGGAATAAAAGAAGTGGCTATTTTGACAACTTGCAATCGGACAGAATACTATTTGTATGTTGATCCTGATTCTTTTAAACACGGCGATATATTGCATTACATTGCTGATTATTCAGGGTACGATGTCTCTCAAGTGATTTCTACTACTTATGGAAAATCGAATTTGAGTGCTGCTTCACATTTATTTAATGTCACCACAGGTTTGGATTCCGCTATTGTGGGAGAAAGCCAAATATTGGGACAAGTAAAAAATGCTTATCGAGTTGCTCAAATGGCAAAGACAGTAGGCCCTATCTTGAGTTCTTTATTTAACAAAGCAGTAGCATTTTCTAAGAAAATGCATACCGTAACTAAAATAGATCAAGTATCACGAGATGCTGCTTCAGCAGCAGTACAGTTGTTCAAGCAAGAATGGTCGGAATTCTCCGATAAACGATTTTTGATCATCGGGGCAGGGAAAATGGCTCAATCTGCAGCAAAAGCCTTAGTTTATCAAGGGGCTGATTCTGTCACGATCGTCAGCCGTGACTATGAAAAGACAAAAAAAGTAGTAGCTAAATTAAACGAATGGTCGAATCTTCTGAAGAAACGTGAAATCAGTATGCGGACTTTTCATACAGGCGATTACAACCATTTGCCTATGTCATTAGCCAAAGTCGATGGTGTAATTACTGCTACCAAGTCTAAAGATTTGATTATAACGACGGATGTAGTCAAGAAAATGAATGATATACGGTTCTCTAAGAAAAATCAAATGATGATGGATCTTTCTGTTCCCCGGAACATAGAAACAGAATTGGGAATGGACAAACAAATTTTCCTATTTGATATGGACAGAATCAGCAGTGAATTAAAATCGACCAATCAATTACAAGAAAAAGAACTGAGTTTTATCAAATCAGAAATGGAAGAAGCTGTTTATCAATTCAATTTTTGGTTCCAGGAAAGAAAATCAGTTCCTTATTTGGAAGAATTCAGTCAAAAAAATAATCAACTCAAAGACACCGTGATGACCAGTTTACAAAATAAATTGCCTGAGTTAACGGAACATGAGACAGAAGTGATTCAGAAACACATGCAAAGCGTCATCAACCAATTGTCTAAACAACCGATTCAATCACTGAAAGATATGGCAAAAACAGACTCATCAGAAAAAGCTGAAAAAGAGATGAATCGATTTGCAGTAAATATTGGTTTGAGAGAAGAAAAACCTAAAGAAGAAGCAAAATCAGAAAAAGAAGACACTAAAGCACTAGAAGAAAACAAAGCGGTCTTTAATTTCGAAAGAAAAGAGGTCGTTCAGTTTGAGAAATACTACTAGATCAGAAGAAATCTTCAAAAAATCTGTTCAGCTTATGCCAGGCGGGGTGAGCAGTCCTGTGCGGGCATTTAAATCAGTGGATGTTCCTCCTATTGTAATGAAGCAAGGTAAAGGAAGCCATATTATTGATGAAGATGGTAATGAATACATTGATTATGTTTTATCATGGGGTCCGTTGATCCTAGGCCATGCAAATCCTGTTGTAGTTAAAAAAATCCAGGAAGCTGCCGCATTAGGAACTAGTTTTGGTACGTTGACCGAGATGGAAACTGCACTAGCTGAAATTGTGATCGATCGAGTACCTTCAATCGACATGGTGCGATTCGTAAATTCGGGAACGGAAGCCACTATGAGCGCGTTGCGCTTAGCGCGCGGTTATACCGGAAGAGATAAGATCATTAAATTAGAGGGCAGTTACCATGGACACGATGACGCTTTATTAGTCAAAGTAGGGTCTGGTGTAGCTACTCTAGGTTTACCTGATTCTCCAGGAGTTCCAAAAAGCACGACTTCCAATACGTATGTAGCTCCTTACAATGATTTGGCAGCTGTAAAAGAATTGTTTGCTGCTTATGCAGGCGAAATCGCTGCGGTCATTGTTGAACCAGTTGCGGGGAACATGGGAGTTATTCCTCCTGTAGATGGTTTTCTTCAGGGACTGCGTGAACTAACTCAACAAGATGGAGCGTTATTGATTTTTGATGAAGTGATGTCTGGATTTAGAGTCGGTTACCATAGTGCACAAGGCTACTTTGGTGTGACTCCCGATATTACTTGTTTAGGAAAAGTAATTGGCGGAGGGGTACCTGTAGGAGCTTACGGTGGACGCAAAGAGATCATGGAACACATTGCTCCAGCTGGTCAAATTTACCAAGCTGGAACATTGTCAGGTAATCCTATTGCTATGGCTGCTGGTATAGCGACACTATCTCAATTGACACCAGAAGATTACCGTTATTTTGAACATTTAGGCAATCTCCTAAAAGAAGGGATCCATTCCTTAAGTCAAGAATACAGTATTGACATAACCGTCAATCAAGCAGGCAGTATGATAGGAATGTTCTTTACTGAGGCACCTGTTTCTAACTATCAGCAAAGTAAGGCGAGCGATACAGCATTTTTCGCCAAATACTATAAAGAGATGGCAGATCGAGGCATTTTTCTGCCTCCTTCACAATTTGAAGGGATTTTCTTGTGTACAGAACACACGGAAAAAGATATTGAAGATACATTGACTGCTATGGATCAAAGCTTTGCAGCATTGATGAGATAGAGTTGAATAATGTGATCCAAAAGACTGAAAAGAGAAAAATTCTCTTTTCAGTCTTTTTTGCTCTTCATCTTCTAGCGTGGGTAAAGAAATTTTCTCCGGACTATGGTGTTGCTTACAGAAAGCTATTGGACCGCCTTGAGCCGAAAAAAAAAGTCTCAACTACCATATCTTAAGTCGAAATCAGTCAATATGGTAGTTAATAAGGTCTTAACTACCATATCTTTAAAGTAGTTAACTGGATATGGTCTAAACTAGCTTCTCAACGACTATATCCTCAAACTCTTTAACCACATATGGTTCAAACCAACCCTTTAACTACCATATAATAAAAAAAACTCAACGATATAGTATCGCCTCTCAATAAAAGGGGACAATTGCAGCAATACGCTTGAGCGTAAGCCCACAGAGTTTCCTTTGTTTTGCATCCTTTGCATGGCTATAAGCAATCTCATATTCCACCAAAGATTTCTAGAAATGAGTTTTTTAAAGGTTTAGGATTTATTTTTTTTACTTACCAACGTCAAATGTTGTAGAATCTCTTTTTTGCATAGGAAATATACATAAACGAGGCTTAAAACATGTATAAAAACGTTTAATAATGTATAAAAAAGAAATTTATCAAAAATATATTGCATAAATATTCTTGGTTTGTTAAACTATCTCTATTGATTATGAGTACCCTATTCAGGAGGAAAAAATATGAAGAAAAAAGGTTTGATAACCTTAATGTTGTTAGCTGGATTTATGTTGCCACTATTCTCATTCCCACAATTCGTTTCCGCAGAAGAAACCTCACAAGACACATCTTTGGAAGATATCAAGGAACGTGGCGTTCTCATTATGGGAACAAGTGCTGATTTCCCGCCATATGAGTTTCACGCGACTGTTGACGGAAAAGATACAATCGTCGGGATGGATATTTCGATTGCTCAGAAGATTGCGGATGATTTAGGTGTAAAATTGCAAGTAGAAGATATGCAATTTGACAGCTTGATACCGGCTCTTGAAACAGGCAATATAGATATGATTCTAGCAGGTATGTCTGCAACAGAGGAACGTAAATTAAGTGTTGATTTTAGCGATACGTATTACCAAGCTACTCAAAACATTGTCATTCGTTCTGAAGACAAAGACCTATATGCTTCAAAAGATGATTTTGCAGGGAAAATCGTCGGGGCTCAAATGGGTTCGATCCAAGAAGGATTAACTAAAACAGAAATGACGGACTCAGAATTGATTTCTTTAGGAAAAACATCAGATTTATTGCTGGCTTTAAAAACCAAAAAAGTAGATGCTATCGTTATGGAAGGCCCGAACGCGTTGTCTTTTGCAGGCGTTGATGACGCGCTTCTGACTTTTGAAGGTGGTTTTGAAGGAGGAGAGACTGAAGGATCTGCTATTGCGATGTCTAAGGGATCTGACGCTCTAATGGATGTAGTCAATGTTTCGTTAGCTGAGATTCAAGCGGAAGACCTGATTCCTGAGTACCTAGCTCAAGCTGGAAATTATTTGGAAACAGCTCAAGATTCAGAATCGTCTGAGTCAGGCACAAATTCTATGACCAATTATTGGTCTTATTTCTTAGAAGGAACACTGAATACGATTTTTATTTCAGTAGTCAGCGTGATTATCGGTTCTATTATTGGTGTACTGTTGGCTTTAGTAAGGTTGTCCCACAATAAATTATTTAGTTTTTTAGCGACTGCTTATGTGGAGTTTGTACGTGGCACACCAATGATGATCCAAGTCATGTTTATCTATTTTGCTGTAGGATATATCATTAATATCCCAGCTATGTTAGCCGGAATTATTGCCGTTTCATTGAATAGCGGTGCTTATGTCTGCGAAATCATACGTTCTGGTCTATCCTCTGTTCCAACTGGCCAAGTCGAAGCAGCTCGCAGTTTAGGAATGAGTAAAAATACGGCTATGAGACACATCATTTTCCCTCAAGCATTGAAAAATATCTGGCCAGCTTTAGGAAATGAATTTGTGACGATCATCAAAGAAAGTTCGATCGTTTCTGTTATTGGGGTCAGCGAATTGATTTTCCAAACAAGAGTGGTCACATCTGTTTCTTACCGGGGTATTGCTCCCCTAGCAGTTAGTATGGTCATTTACTTTATCTTAACGTTCAGTTTAACTAAATTACTGAACTACTACGAAGGGAAGATGTCACATGATTAAAATAGAACATTTAGCAAAATCATTTGGAGAAAATGTCGTTTTAAAAGATATTAACGAGGAAATAAAAAAAGGTGAAGTAGTTGTGATCATCGGCCCTTCTGGTTCAGGGAAAAGTACTTTGCTGCGTTGTTTGAACTTATTGGAAAAGCCTACTGAAGGGGAAGTTATTTTTGACGGGACTTCTTTGACCAACGTAAAAGAAGCTAAATTAAACCATTTGAGAGAAAAAATGGGAATGGTGTTTCAAAATTTCAACTTGTTTCCTCACAAAAACGTATTAGAGAATATGAAAATCGCTCCTATAAAAGTAAAAGGGATGGACGAACAAGCTGCTGAAAAAACAGCGATTGAATTGTTGAGAAAAGTTGGACTGGAAGAAAAAGCACAGGCTTTTCCATCTAATTTGTCTGGAGGTCAACAACAACGGGTTGCCATTGCACGCGCATTGGCAATGAATCCTGAAGTCATGCTATTTGATGAACCGACAAGTGCATTGGACCCTGAAATGGTTGGGGAAGTATTGAGCGTTATCCAAGATTTGGCAGAATCAGGGATGACAATGGTCGTTGTAACCCACGAAATGGGCTTTGCAAAAAAAGTAGCCGATCGCGTATTGTTTATGGATGGGGGATACATTGTGGAGCAAGGAACACCAGAAGAAATGTTCAATTCTCCACAACATGAACGGACACAAGATTTTTTAGCTAAAGTGTTGTAGTACAGGCAGATGAAAAAAGTTTAAAAACAGTATCAGTGGAGTGGTTCATTGGTACTGTTTTTATGTGTTCAATGTGAGAGTTCGCTGTGAAAGGAAGAAGAGGATCCTAGACCTTTTTAAGGCAAATGCATTTTTATCCCTTAGATGACTTAAAATCGCAACAGAACTCGTCATTATCCAGGGATTCTCTCTTGTTTAAATGGACAAATGTCAAAAATAAAAGTACAATTAAGCGTGAATGTAGTAGAATCTTTCAAAGTTGATGAAGATTCCACAATAGGATCCTGATTTTTTGAGAAAAAAAGTAAATAAGTTATCCGTTCAAGAAATCATCAATAAATAGAATTATTCTAGTCTCAATCAATTGAGGAGGAAATAAGTATGTCAATGTTTTTAGATCAAGTAAAAATTAATGTTAAGGCCGGTAACGGCGGTAATGGAATGGTCTCTTTTCGTCGTGAAAAGTATGTTCCTGATGGCGGTCCATCTGGAGGTGACGGTGGTCAAGGAGGAAACATCGTTTTTGTAGTTGATGAAGGCTTAAGAACGTTATTGGATTTCCGTTTTAACCGTCATTTCAAAGCTTCACATGGAGAAAATGGGATGACTAAAGGAATGCATGGTAGAGGAGCAAAAGATTTAATCGTTAAAGTTCCACCAGGTACAGTAGTGAAAAACGCTGGAACTGGAGTAGTTTTAGGTGATTTGATTGAAGATGGCCAAACATTAATAGTCGCAAAAGGTGGTCGTGGTGGACGAGGAAATATCCGTTTTGCAACACCGAGAAATCCAGCTCCCGAAATTGCTGAAAATGGAGAACCTGGTCAAGAATTTGAAATCGAAATGGAATTAAAGGTATTGGCTGACGTTGGGCTAGTTGGATTTCCTTCTGTAGGAAAATCAACCTTGCTGTCAGTGGTTTCTTCTGCAAGACCTAAAATCGGAGCGTACCACTTTACAACTTTGGTACCGAATTTAGGAATGGTCCGTATTGACGATGGCCGTAGCTTTGTAATGGCTGATATGCCAGGATTGATTGAAGGAGCTTCACAAGGTGTAGGTCTGGGAATCCAATTCTTGCGTCATATCGAACGTACGCGTGTATTGCTGCATATCATTGACATGAGCGGCAGCGAAGGACGCGATCCATTTGACGATTTCCAAGTTATCAATAATGAACTGGAGTCGTATAACTTACGTTTATTAGAACGTCCGCAAATCATTGTTGCGAATAAAATGGATATGCCTGATGCTGAAGAGAATTTAAAAATATTTAAGAAAAAAATTCAAGAACTGAAAGAAAATGAATTTGATGACGATATCGCTATTTTCCCAATTTCTTCTGTGACTCATAAAGGGATCAGTGCCTTGCTGAGTAAAACAGCTGATTTATTGGAAAATACGCAACCGTTCCCTGTGTATGATGAAGTTGATGCGGATGATGAAGAAACAATTCTATACAAATACACACCAGAAGAAAAACCATATACGCTTGAAAGAGAACCGGATGCAACATGGACACTTGGAGGAGATAAATTGATCAAACTCTTCCAAATGACCAACTTTGATCATGATGAATCATCCTTGCGTTTCGCTCGTCAATTAAGATCTATGGGAGTAGACGCTGAATTGAGACAACGTGGTGCTAAAAATGGGGATATTGTTCGTATGAAAGATCAAGAATTTGAATTTGAATACATGGATTAAACAGCCCTGTTAGAATAAAGTAGAGATATACAGTTTAAGAAGATTAGGATGAAGGAAATGGAATTATTATTTTTGGGAACAGGTTCTGGCGTACCTTCAAAACAAAGAAACGTATCCAGTATTGCTTTGAAGCTGTTGGATGAAATAAACTCTGTCTGGTTGTTTGATTGTGGAGAGGGAACGCAGCAACAAATATTGCATACCACCTTAAAGCCGAGAAAAGTGGATAAAATTTTTATTACGCATCTGCATGGCGATCATATCTATGGACTGCCAGGTTTTCTAGCTAGTCGTGCTTTTCAGGGTGGAGATGGTCTAATTACTATTTACGGACCTGTAGGGATCGAGCAGTTTGTTAGGACGTCGTTAAAAATCAGTGGAACGTATTTAAAATATCCATTGAAATTTCAAGAAATCAAAAAAGAAGGCATTGTTTTTCAAGATAAATACTTTACCGTCAGTTGTCTGGAATTGAAGCATGGGATTCAATCGTTTGGATATCGAATAGAAGAAGCCAGTCATCAAGGAACGCTTCAGGCAGATAAAGTGAAAGAAGCAGGTATTCCGTTTGGGCCATTATTTGGCAAGTTGAAAAACGGCGAAACGATCACATTGGAAGATGGCCGGGTATTCAATGGAAAAGATTTTATTGGAGCGCCGCATCAAGGTCGAGTGGTGACTATTTTAGGGGATACTAAAAAAACAGATAACAGCAGATTGTTGGCAGAAAACGCGGATGTATTAGTGCATGAGAGTACATTTGATCATGCGAATCGCAAGCTTGCTAAAGAGTACAATCATTCTACAAATGTAGAAGCAGCTGAAACAGCTAAAGCTGCTAACGTGAAACAACTGATACTCACACATATCAGTGCTCGATTTTTATCCAAAGATGTTCATGCACTTGAAAAAGAAGCACAGAAAATTTTCAAAGAAACCACAGTAGTAAAAGACTTTAGTGAAGTAGATATTCCGCTTCAAAAAGATGGAGAATATTTATAGAGGAGGTAGCTTTGTGAAATCTGATAACCATTTGCAAGATAAAGTCGTTTTTATTACCGGGGCATCTTCTGGTCTCGGAGAACAAATAGCTTACGAAGCCGCTCTAGAAGGAGCCATCGTTGTAGTTGCAGCTAGGAGTTTAGATAAATTGCAGACTGTAAGAGATACCTGTGAAAAAATCTCAGGTAAAAAAGCCTACTTGTTTTCGATGGACATTTCAAAACCTGAGGAAATTGAAGCTGTCTTTCAGGAGATCACTGCAACAATAGGTCCTATTGATGTATTAATCAACAATGCAGGTTTTGGACACTTTGAAAGTGTATTGACGGCAGATATGGCAATTGCAGAGGATATGTTCCGAGTGAACGTGCTGGGATTGATGTACACCTCTCAAATGGCTGCGATTCATATGGCTGAACGAGAAAGTGGTCATATCATCACTATAGCCTCTATGGCAGGGAAAATGGCAACTCCTAAATCGACCATTTATTCTGCAACTAAATTTGCGGTTATTGGGTACACAAACGCTTTGCGTCTAGAACTGAAACCATTATCTATTCAAGTTTCAACGGTTAATTTAGGTCCTGTGAATACAACCTTCTTTGATAAAGCAGATAAAAATGGAGACTATTTAGCTAAGGTTGACAAATATGTACTGGATCCTAAGGAAGTGGCTCACAAAATCGTCCGTTTGATCGGTACGAACAAACGAGAATTGAATTTGCCGAAATCGATGGAAGTTGCCAGCAGATTCTATACGTTATTCCCTAAAATGGGGGATTACTTAGCAAGTACTCTATTCAATCAAAAATAAATTTCATATAAAAAGCTGAAACGACTAAACAAAGCGAGGTTGAAAAAATGAGAAGACAATGGACGACTATTATTGCATTGGTATTAGTGATATTGATTGCAGCGTTTGCGGTTATGAATACTGAGGCAGTCCCTGTGAATTTTGCTTTTACAGTTGCTTCATGGCCTTTAATCATGGTTATCTTAGTCTCCTTGCTTATAGGAGCTTTAGTAGCCGTATTGATTTCGACCGGGCCTTTGCTGAAAGAGCGGAAAGAAGTCAAACAACTGAAAAAAGAAATAGAAAATTCCAAAGCACAGCAAGAACAAGAAATTGCACATATTCAAAAAGCTCATGAGACTGAATTAAGCGACAAAAACAGCTTAATTCAACAACTCCAAGCTCAATTGAATCAATCAGAAACCAAATAACGGTCTAATTTAAACTGCCTTAATATCTCTTCCACAACTGAAAAGACATTGAGGTAGTTTTTTATACCGTTTTCATCTAGTTCTTGTAACTATGTTGTCTAGTAGCTTTGTGTGTGTTAAAATAAATTATCTTTTAAAAAGGATATGAAAACATGACGTATAATGAAGAGTTATTGAAATGGAAAGTGGATGTTGAAGAGTACCATTTGCCAAGATGGGATGATTTACCAGATATCGACTTATATATGGATCAAGTCATTACATTGATTGAAAATTATTTAGTTATTTTCAATCCGACCCATGATAAAAAAATCATTACTTCCTCTATGGTAAATAATTATGTGAAATTGAAACTTATTCCAAAACCGGTCAAAAAAAGGTACACTAAGAAACACTTGGCCTATTTAATTGCTATCTCTATTCTTAAGCAAGTGATTACGATTCCAGAAGTCAGAGACGGGATCGTCTACCAAGCTTCAGTAAACGGTATAAGAGAGGCTTATAATTTATTTTGTTCTGAACAAGAATATGCATTGAAGGCAGTTGCTTCAAGAATCGGAAATACCAGTAACGTTCCTTTAATGAAAGAGGATTGTACAGAAGAAAATATTTTAGTTCGTAATGCTACATTAGCAGTAGCGACTAAAATAGCGACTGAAAAATTAGTGGCTTCGCTTATAGTGACAGAAAATCAAGAAACTAAAAGTAATTAATTAAATGGAGGACGATTAGAAAATGAATAAAGAAAAGATTGCTTTTCTAGTTGATTCAGGATCAGATGTTCCACAGGACATTTTAGAAAAGGGCAATATGAAAGTGATTCCTTTGAAAATCATTTACAAAGATGGGGAATACACCGATAAAGTAGACATTCAAGCAGAAGAAATCTATGACCGTTTGAAAGAAGAAGTTCCTAAAACCTCTTTGCCTGACGGAGAAGCTATCAAAAAAATGATGATGGAAATCAAAGCAGAAGGCTACACTAAAGTTATTGCCATCACCATTTCAAGCGGCTTGAGCGGTACCAATAATATGGTGCGTTTAATGGCAGAAGAAATAGAAGGCTTAGACGTTTTTGTGTTGGATACCAAGAATATTGGAATCGGCAGCGGGCTACATGCAGAGCGAGCGTTATCGTATGTAGAAGCTGGTCTCGAATGGGAAATCATTAAACAAAAACTTCAAAATGGAATAGAAGATATTAAAGTACATTTCTATGTGGACACTTTAGAATATCTTCAAAAAGGCGGCAGAATTGGACTTGTTTCCTCACTTGTCGGAAACTTGTTAAACTTGAAGCCGGTTATTTCATGTAATGAGGATGGAATTTATTACACCGTTGCTAAAGCTCGCGGAAGTAAAAAAGGAATCCAAAAACTGATCGATACTACGATTGAATTTGCACAGCAAGCGGTTAAGTACGATGTGGCAGTATGTTATGCAGGTAGAGAAACTAAAGAATTGGCGGACACGATTGCTGGAAAATTGAAAAATGCTTTACCGAATATCCGTACAAATTATTTTGATTCGCTCAGCCCAGCCTTAGGGGTACATACTGGACCTGGTTTGATCGGGATCGCTGTCAGCCGATTGGAAAAATAAAAAAGTTGCACTTCAACAGCAAGAGTTTCTCTCTTATTGTTGAAGTTTTTTGTTTTTAGAGAGGATGTTTTGCTGTCCATTATCTACCATTTATACGGCTTATTTGATATACTAGTTAGGTTGGGAGTGAAGACTGTGATTAATGCTCGTATGAAATGGAAACAAGCAGAAAAAACTGAAAATCATCAATTGATCCAAGAATTATCCAGAGAACTTTCTTACTCACCGTTATTTATTTCTTTGTGTTTACACAGGGGATTAGATACAAAAGAAAAGATCCAATCTTTTCTTCATCCAAGTGAAAAGCGGATTTACGACCCTTTTTTGATGCATGATATGGAACGTGCTACAGAAAGAATCATGGCAGCGGTAGAAACTGGCGATAAAATTATCATTTACGGGGACTATGATGCGGATGGAGTGACTAGTACATCGGTGTTGCTTGAAACACTGGAAATGATTGGCGCCAATGTAGATTTTTATATCCCCAATCGTTTTATAGACGGATATGGACCTAACAGTAAAGCTTTTGAAAAATTGATCAATGAAGGGTGCCAGTTGATCGTTACTTGCGATAACGGGGTGTCTGGGCATGAGGCGATTAAACGAGCTAAGGAATTAGGTGTTGATGTAGTCGTAACCGATCATCATGAGCTTCCTGAAGAACTGCCGGATGCTTATGCAATTGTACACCCACGTCATCCAGCTGGACAGTACCCTTTTGGAGATTTAGCAGGTGTAGGGGTGGCTTTTAAAGTTGCTACTGCTCTGCTTGGGGAAATGCCCGTTGAATTGCTGGATTTAGTAGCTTTGGGGACGATTGCCGATTTAGTCTCATTGAGAGATGAAAATCGGGTTTTGGTGACTCAAGGAATAGCATTATTGAAGCAAACGCAACGGTTAGGGTTAGTAGCCTTATATGAAGTAGCCGGCGTTAAAAAAAACGAAATAGATGAGGAATCAGTCGGTTTTATTATTGGGCCGAGATTGAATGCTCCAGGCAGACTAGGAGACGCTTCGCCTGCAGTACGTTTGTTAACTACATTTGATGAAAATGAAGCACAATCTATTGCGCAGATTATCCAAGGGAAGAACGAAGAAAGACAACAGTACGTAAAAAAAATAACCGACGAAGCATTCGATATGCTTGAACAAACAGATACTTCACCAGATGTTTATGTGTTAGCTAAAGAAGGCTGGCATGAAGGAGTCCTTGGGATCGTTGCCAGTAAAATAGTTGGAAAGACAGGCAAACCAGCGATCATCCTGAACATTGACCGTGAAAACGGAACGGCAAAGGGATCAGGCAGAAGTGTTCAAGCATTTCACTTGTATGAAGCTTTGGGTAAAATCCGCCCTTTAACAGTAGCTTTTGGGGGACACCATATGGCAGCCGGATTAACGGTGCCAAGTGAAAATATTGAACAGATTCGTTCCAAATTAAATGACTATGCTGCTGTACAACAACTGTCAGGTCAAATGGGAGAAGAAATCCATATCGACAAAGTAGTAACCGAAGAAGACTTAACGCTCGAAACGGTTGAAGAGCTGAAAAAATTAGCTCCTTTCGGTACAGATAATCCTAAACCGACCTTTCAATTGGATAATGTGCTCGTGCAAACGGTCCGTAAAATAGGGGCGGACGGAACACACTTGAAAATGTCTGTTCAGCTTGATCAAACGAGTCTTGACACTATTGGTTTTGATTTTGGAGAAGTGGCAGATCGAATATCAGGAAACACTCGTCTGTCAACAGTCGGCAAATTGGAAATCAATGAGTGGAATGGTTCTAGAAAATTACAGTTGCGGATTGAAGATATAGCTGTTAAAGGTATCCAATGCTTTGATTATCGAAGCACACAAATTCCAGAATCATTATGGAATAAGCAAAACGCTGATTTCGTATTCTTTGATTCTGCGAACTATGAACAGTACCAAGAAAAGATGCCCGCTTCAAGCAAAGCTTACTTGATCCAGACACGAAAAGATGCTAAGCAATTTTTGATGCAGCATTCATTATTGGTATTGGTGGATTGTCCACCTTCATTGACCATTCTTTCTTTATTGATAGAAC
This sequence comes from Desemzia sp. FAM 23990, assembly GCF_045528485.1. Taxonomy (NCBI): domain Bacteria; kingdom Bacillati; phylum Bacillota; class Bacilli; order Lactobacillales; family Carnobacteriaceae; genus Desemzia; species Desemzia sp. FAM 23990. The sequence goes on along the minus strand of NZ_JBGQQW010000001.1, from coordinate 57,121 downwards.
ACAATAAACCGGAAAATGTTTTGTATTCTTTTCACAGTACAACGAATGATTATTTAGAAGGTATGCCAAATCGGCAACATTTTGCGAATGCATACAAGTTCATTTTGTCTCATCAGAATATTGATGTGAAAAATCAGCTGGGTATTTTAGCAAAAACACTGAATATGAAAGAAAATCGAGTAATATTCATTCTGCAGGTGTTTTTTGAGGTTGGATTTGTTAAAATAGAATCCGGACTTCTTAATCGAGTGGAAACAAATGAGAAAAAAGATTTAACACAATCTATTACGTACCAGAAAAAAGTACAACGTATCGAGGCGGAAGAAAGATTAGTCTATAGTCATGCTTGGGAAGTTGAGCAATGGCTAATGAATCAAATAACCATCAGCGAATAAAGAAGAATTTGACTGGTGAACGGAGGACAAAAAGAATGGATTTAAAAAAATATATTTCTGATGTAGAAAATTTTCCTGAAGAAGGGATTATTTTTAGAGATATTTCACCATTAATGGCAGATGGAGAGGCATACCGTTTTGCAACAAATGAAATCGTAGCATATGCTAAAGATAAAGGTGTAGAAATGATCGTAGGTCCTGAAGCTCGCGGATTTATTGTCGGATGTCCAGTTGCCTATCAAATGGGAATCGGCTTTGCTCCAGCTCGTAAAAAAGGCAAATTGCCTCGTGAAACCGTAGAGGTTACTTATGGTTTGGAATACGGGAAAGATACGCTGCAATTGCATAAAGACAGCATCAAACCAGGGCAAAAAGTATTGGTGTGTGATGATTTATTAGCTACTGGCGGAACGATTGCTGCAACCATCGAATTGATTGAATCTTTAGGTGGAGTAGTTGTGGGAACAGCTTTTATTGTAGAGTTAAAAGATCTAAAAGGCCGCGAAAAAATCAAAGGCTATGATATCCTTGCTTTAGCAGAATATTGATCAACACATAAAGAACTATCTCCTGTTGAGATAGTTCTTTATGTGTTGTTTAAGGAATATGGAAAGAATTTGTTGAAAGCGGACGGAAGAAAAAAAGTACTGTATAACTAGTGCATATGAGGTGATTAGATGAACTTGAATGATTTTATGCACGAAAATTACCCCAATCTTCAGCTGAGACCACCTTTGTTTTATAATTGGGGTATTGGGATTCGTTTTGAACTTGGCCTAGAAAAGGAATGGTTCTTTGATTCTTCAAACAACTTGTATGTATTAGGATGTTATAATAGAGCAATTACTTTATTTGAATCGTTGCATTCACCAACAGATGATATTTTTGTTGTGATGGATATGAACAACTTTGACGTAAGAAAAAAACTGAAACGTCAGCTACAGAATTTTTCTCCGTACATAAAAAAATCATTGTTCTACAGCTTAAAACATCAAGAATTGCCTTTTATTTTTCCAGAAGACGATGAGGATGGCACACGTAAAACCAACAGATTTACTTTAACATGCAAAACAATGGATTTAAACCATGTTGCCTTGCTGAAAGCTGTTTGCAACCAAGATTTAGGCTTTAATCCGAGTATTTCTCATAATGTTTACGTGATAAATATCCAGAAAAAAACGATTTTCCATACTTATGATGATAGAGGTTGTGATGTATTGGCAACTTCGCCTGCAGCAATAAAAGAGATCTATACAAAATATAGTGACTGGATTTTAGATTATGACAGAGTTGAAATAGATAAACTATTCGAATAAAAAGAGATTGTCCAAAAAGCGAGTCCCACTCGATTTTTGAAACAATCTCTTTTTTGTTTATAAAACATGGCTTCGATAAAGACCGACAACTTTTCCTAAAATAGATACTTCTTGTAAGATGATCGGGCTCATAGTATCGTTTTCTGGTTGTAGTCTGTAATGATCTTGTTCGATAAAGAATCGTTTGCATGTAGCTTCATCTTCAGTTGTCATTGCAATGACAATGTCGCCGTTATCCGCACTGGATTGTTTACGGACGATAACTTCGTCTCCATCAAGAATCCCAGCGTTGATCATACTTTCTCCTCGAATGGTCAACATAAACAATGAACCATTTTCATACTCTAAACTGGGTGGGATAGGAAAAAAATCTGTCGCTTCTTCTACAGCTAATATCGGCTCTCCAGCTGTAACGGTACCCAATAAAGGAATTTTATTTAAACCAACTCCTAATTGAGATAAACCGGCAGTTGTCAATTCAATAGTTCTAGGTTTACTCGGATCGCGATGAATAAAGCCGTTTTTTTCCAAACGAGATAAATGTCCATGAACAGTTGATGTAGAGGACAACGATACTGCTTGACCAATCTCTCTAACAGTCGGCGGGAAACCTTTCTCTTTTACTTGTTCATAAATGTATTGTAAAACTTCAATTTGTCTAGACGCTGGTGATTTTTTCATAATTTTATAAACACCTCAATTCTTATTTACTCTTACTGTTAGAATAGCATAAACGAATCCTTTTTTCAAACAAACGTTCGCCTTTTTTGAAGATAATGACCAGTTGTTGAGTTATAATGTCATTTTATCGTCGGTATAACATATAGAAGATCGAATTCAACAGACAATCCAGCTGTATTTTTTAGTCATTTTTGGTATATTGGTTAAGGAAGTAGAAAGGATGAAGATAATGTTATCAAAAGAAGAAATAAACCGGATCAATGAGTTAGCTAAAAAATCAAAAACAGAAGAAGGTCTAACTCTTTCGGAACAAGTAGAACAAAAAAAATTGCGTGAAGATTATCTAACAGCTTTCAGAGGTGGAATGAGAAACCATATTGAAGGCATGAAAGTGGTTGACGAAGAAGGAAACGATGTAACGCCTGATAAAGTCAAGAAAATTCAAAAAGATAAAGGTCTGCATGGCAGATAAAAAAAATTCGAAATAGTTCCCATTTGTTTACAAAAAAATGGTATGATATAGAAGCAATGTAAGCAGTTTAATAAGCTTGAAATTTGAAAGGAATGATATTTTTTGTTCGATAAAGTAGATCAATTAGCTGTAGATACCATTCGTACGTTAAGCATTGACGGAGTTCAAAAAGCCAACTCCGGTCACCCTGGATTACCTATGGGTGCTGCACCAATGGCATATGTGTTATGGACAAAGCACTTAAAAGCCAATCCAAAAAATTCCCACTGGGTCGACCGCGACCGCTTTGTACTTTCTGCAGGTCATGGATCCATGATGTTGTACAGCATGCTGCATTTGGCAGGATACAAAGTTTCAATTGGTGATTTAAAGAGTTTCCGTCAATGGGAAAGTAAAACTCCAGGACATCCAGAAGTACACTATACAGATGGTGTAGAAGCAACAACCGGTCCTCTTGGACAAGGAATTGCCAATAGTGTCGGTATGGCCATGGCTGAAGCTCACTTAGCAGCTACTTACAATAAAGAAGGTCACAGCATTGTGGATCACTATACTTATGCTTTATGTGGTGATGGAGATTTAATGGAAGGTATATCAGCAGAAGCAGCGAGTTTAGCTGGACACTTGAAATTAGGCAAATTGGTCGTTTTATACGATTCAAATGACATTTCTTTAGATGGGCCTACATCAAAAGCCTTTACAGAAAACGTTGGTCAACGTTTCGAAGCTTATGGTTGGGAACACATTTTAGTAAAAGATGGAAATGATTTAGAAGAAATCAATGCAGCGATTGAAAAAGCAAAAGCTAATTCAGATCAACCTACATTGATCGAAGTGAAGACCGTTATCGGATTTGGTGCTCCTAACGCAGGATCACACAAAGTTCATGGTGCTCCATTAGGTATCGAAGGAGTAGAAGCGACTAAAAAAGCTTACGGTTGGGAAGGGGAAGACTTCTACGTGCCGGTTGAAGCTCAAGCTCGTTTTGAAGAAACAATGGTTACACCAGGCGAAGAAGCTGAAACAGAATGGGAAAAAGCTTTTGAAGCTTACCGTCAAGAATTCCCTGAATTAGCTCAACAATTTGAGGCAGGATTTAACGGCGATTTACCTGAAGGGTGGGACAAAGATTTGCCTGTATACGAAGAAGGCGATGCGGCTGTAGCTTCTCGTAAATCAGGTAGCGATACTTTGAATGCTATTGCTAAAAATGTTCCGAATTTCTGGGGCGGTTCAGCTGACTTGTCTTCATCGAACAACACGATGATTGATAATGTCACTGATTTTCAAGCTGGTCAATACGAAGGACGCAACATTTGGTATGGTGTTCGTGAATTCGCCATGACGGCTGCTGCTAACGGAATTATGCTGCACGGTGGTACAAAAACTTATGTAGGAACATTCTTTGTCTTTACAGATTATTTAAGAGCTGCAGTTCGTTTGGCGGCTATTTCTAAGTTGCCTGTAACGTATGTGTTTACACATGATTCAGTAGCAGTTGGTGAAGATGGTCCTACTCATGAACCAGTAGAGCACCTTTCAAGCTTACGCAGTATGCCAAACTTGACTGTTCTTCGTCCGGCTGATGGAAATGAAGTCACAGCTGCTTGGGAGATTGCACTGAAATCAACTGATCACCCAACAATGTTGGTGTTGAGTCGTCAAAACTTGCCGGTTTTACCAAAAACCAAAGAAATGGCACGCGAAAATGTTCAAAAGGGTGCTTATGTTCTTTCACCACAAGAGGGAGAACAACCTGAAGGTATCCTAATGGCTACAGGTTCTGAAGTGGCATTAGCATTAGAAGCTCAAAAAGAATTGAAAGCTCAAGGAAAAGACGTATCAGTCGTTTCTATGCCAAGCTTTGATTTATTTGAAAAACAAGATGCGGCTTATAAAGAAAGTGTCTTGCCGAAAGAAGTACGCAAACGCGTTTCGATTGAAATGGGAGCTACTTTTGGTTGGGAACGTTATGTTGGCCTAGATGGAGCGACTGTTGGAATCGACAAATACGGTGCAAGTGCTCCTGGCGAAACGGTCATTAAAAATTACGGTTTTACCACAGAAAATATTGTAGAGGTATTTAATACTCTTTAAAAATGAATAATTTTTTGAGGCGGAAGCTGTACAAAACGAATCATTTTGTACAGCTTCAGCCTTTTTAAGAGCTGTTAAAAGAAGAGTGCGAATACGTAAAAGAAATGATTGCTATTTATTTTTTTCATTTTTTTTAGTACAATTAACAACTGAGAGGTATTGAAAGGAGTGAAAGGTACAATGAACGTAATGTTAGCAATCGTTTTAATTATAATTGCTTTACTTGCTGGTTTAGTTGGAGGATTCTTTATATCTAGAAAATACATGATGGATTATTTCCAAAAAAATCCGCCAGTCAATGAAGACATGTTACGCATGATGATGATGCAAATGGGACAAAAACCATCTGAAAAGAAAATCAAACAAATGATGGCATCTATGAAAGTACAATCTGAGAAACAAAACAAGAAAAAATAAACATTTTTTTACTTAATAAACGAAGCGGACAGAAGAACATTCTGTTCGTTTTTTTGGTTCTACAGTATTTGACATTGGTAAGTAGAAAATACCGTTCTTTTTAATGCTAAACCTTTTAAAAATACATTTCTCTGCCAACATTAGAAGAGAAAGAACTTTTTTAAAATGAATTGTATACAAAAAGAGATGCGCCGGTATAAAACGGCACATCTCTTTTCTTTAGTTCATTATTTGTATTCGTAACGATAAGTCGGATCAATTTCTTTGTCTAATTGATCAAATGCACTTTGGATCTGAGTCTCGATCAAAGACAAGTTTTCTTTGTTTAATTTTGTTTTACGGTCCACATAAATAGGATCTCCAAAGCGAACAATAACTTTTTTTCGTTTGATCAAGTCAGTTAAGGTTAATGGTCCTTGATACACTGCTGGGACCATTGGGACGCCACTTAATTTTGCAATTGTAGGAGCTCCACCTTTTAGTTCAGCAGAGTGTCTAGTCCCCGTTGGAAACATAGCCAAACTGAGTTTTCCTTCTTTCAGTATTTTGACCGGCTTTTTAATAGCACTAGGGCCAGGATTTTGTCTATCTACAGGAAAAGCATTCGCATTACGAATAATCCATCCTAGTACGGGGTTTTTAAAGAGTTCTTTTTTAGCCATGAAAGCAAATTCCGTTTTATTCGCTCCTAAGGCTAAGTAAACCGGGTCGATCCAAGTACGATGCGGAGCGATTAAAATATACGATTCATTTTGAGGTAATTTGTCTCTTTGTTGGTAATGAGCATTCCCGTTCAGTATAAAGACTAACACACGGACAACAGCTCGTAATATTTTAAAAAACACGTTTGTTCAATCCTTTCATAAATAACTTCTCTGACACTTCTTTATTAGTATGATTGAAAACGATAAATTTCGCAACAACTTTTATGGTTGGACTAATTTTATTTTAGTAAAAAACAGAAAAGACTCATTTATATCAAAAAGCTGTTCGAGAGACAGCGATTATTTTGGTATACTAGATAAGATAAAAACACAAATAGGAGGACTGAAAATGAAGTTCATACATACAGGAGATTGGCACATTGGGAAAAAGCTTCATGGATTGCAATTGCTGGCGGAACAACGTGAAGTGTTTGAGCAATTATTGGAAACTGCTAAAAGTGAAAAAGTAGATGCTATTGTAATCGCAGGAGATTTGTTTGACCGCGCTGTACCACCTGCTGAGGCAGTGAGTGTATTGAATCAAATGTTGATCGATATGAATTTGACAGAACAGATTCCTGTTTTGGCCATTTCTGGAAATCATGATTCCGCTACTCGTTTAGAATCGGGAAGTCAATGGTTTAAACAAGCTAACTTACATGTACAGACTAAAATCAATGATGCTGTATTCAATCCAGTTACATTAGGCAATACGCAATTTTTTTTGCTGCCTTATTTTGATCCGATTGATGCACGGTTGTATTTTGAAGACGAAACACTGGACACCCCTGAACGAGCGGTTCAAAAGATAGTAAATAAAATGATTGAGCAATTTGATTCTGCAAAAAATCAAGTATTGATCTCACATTTTTTTGTGACAGGCAGTTTAAGAACTGATTCTGAAACAGAATCAACAGTCGGTGGTCTAGATAATGTGTCTGCAGGTGTGTTTAAAGACTTTACCTATGTCGCCTTAGGACATTTGCACCTCCCCAATGCGCTGAGTCATGAATCAGTGCGGTATTCTGGCAGTTTATTAAAATACTCGGTTTCAGAAGCCGATCAACAAAAAGGTTTTCGCATCATAGAACTAGACGACGAAGGAATCAACGAGCAAAGCTTCCATACCGTTCAGCCAACGCGTGACATTCTCGTATTGGAAGAGGCTTTTGCGACGTTAATGGATGAATCCTACTATCAAAAGGTGAAACGAGACCAATTTATTTATATTAAATTAAAAGACACCGTCATGCTGCCCAATGCAATGAATCGTTTGAGAGAAGTGTATCCTAATGTTATTGGGATGGAAAGAGTCAATCAGAAAGGTTTGCTTTCTGGGATGAAACAAGCTAAAAAAGAACTGCCCACTGCCTCAGCTCCGAATGTATTGTTTGGACAATATTTTGAAGAGATCATGCAGGAACCGTTAACGCCTAAACAAGTGAAACTAGTTGAATCATTATTTGAAGAATTTCAAAAGGAGGAGGATTAAATGCGCCCACAATCATTGACACTCAAAGCTTTTGGTCCTTATATGGATGAAACGATCGATTTTTCCAACTTTTATGGAAACAATATCTTTTTGATTGCAGGAAAAACCGGTTCTGGGAAAACAACTTTATTTGACGGGATCTGTTTTGCGCTGTTTGGAAAAACGAATGGATCAAATCGTGAGCCGAAAGAAATGCGCTCGACATTTGCCAATGCTAAAGAAATAACCAGTGTGTCGTTTACCTTTCATGCACAAAACAAATTGTATGAGATCGTTCGCAGTCCTGCTCAAACTCTTCTAAAGTTAAAGGGCGAGGGGACTCGTGATGTGCCGGCAAAAGCATCGATTCGAGTTTTTAGTGAAGATGGAACTGAACTTCAACAAGTCAGCAAAATCAGTGAAGTAGATGCTTTGATCGAAGAAGTGGTGCAATTGACTTGTGATCAATTTCGCCAAATCGTGATGATCCCTCAAGGTGAATTCCGACGTTTTTTGAATGCAGACAGCGGAGATAAAGAAAACATTTTAAGAAAACTTTTTGGAACTGGAATCTACCGGCAATTTAGCGAAAAATTAAAAGAGAAGAAAAAAGGGATGCACGTTAAGCTGTTGGAAAAGGAGAAAGAATTGGAATCTGCTTTAAGCAGAGCGCATTGGCTTGATGAGAAACCAGTTTCTGACTTGACCGGCTTTGCAGGCATGAAAGTAGAAATCGAACAATTAAAAGAAGACCAACAAAATAGGACCACTATTTTAGCAGCCTTAGACAGTGCTATAGCTGATTTGATGAAAAAGACTACAGAAGCCAACAACTTTTTAATAGAACAACAAACGATCCAACAGTTATTGACCGAAAAAGCAGACATGACTGCTGCTTTAGCAGACTTGAATAAAGAACAACTTCGTATCACTGAACTTCACCACACGATAAAATCGTTTGAAGAAGCTAAAACCTTTGAACCCTTACTGTTTCAATTAAAGGAAAACAGACAAACACTTGCTGTTGCTGAGCAAAAACATACTGCTGCTTTGGATGAGCTTCGAACGGCTCAAGAAAATGTAGAAAAAGCAGCTCAACAAAAGGAACATTTGGAAGAAGAAAAAGCACAGCAAGAGCAGCGTAAAGAACAATTGATCAGATTGACACACTTAAAACAATCGATTGAAACCTATACAACCAGTGAGCAGCAAAACAAAGAACAAGAAATAGTGGTTCAACAGCTTCAAGCTAAATTCAAAAAACTGACTTCAGATCAAGAAGAGCTGATCTATGAAAAAGATAAATTAAATCAGGTATTAGAGGCATTAAAAGAACAAAAAAGCCACTTGTATGTGTTGAAAGACGAGCTTCAAAGAGTTGGAAAGGCTCAAAGTATGCTGCAAGAAGTCCTTCAATTCGATACCCAAAAGAATCACCTTAGAACCGAATTAGGCGAGAAAACCGCTCGTAAAAACGAAGTTGCTGTAATGTTGGAAGCAGCTGTCAAACAATACAAAGCAGTAAAAAGTGATTGGGCTAAAGTGCAGATCCAAAAATTAGCGGAAGAACTGATTGAAGGAGAACCCTGTCCTGTGTGTGGTTCAACGGAACATCCTCTGCACAGCGTGAATAGTGAAAATCCTACCCAGTCAGCTGTTGAATTGGAGATGAGCTTAGAAGAAAAAGAGAAGCATGTTACTACACATCAAGCTGAAATTGAAGTGCTCTCTCAGCAAATCGACCAGTTAGAAGTATCTGAGAAAGAGTTGACGCAATCGTTAGATCAAAAACTTGTTTACTGGCAAGAACAAGCCTCTCATTTATCGTTAAAACAAAAAGAGCTCCATGAGCAGAAGACAGAACTGATGGAACTGATACGCGATCTAAATGAGCAAATAGGAGCTATTGACATTCAGTTAGCTTCTCAAGCCAGTCATGAAGAGAAGAAAATGCACTTTGAGCATGAAATAGCTGAGATTCAAGAAAAACTTACACTCGGTGAAACAAACCTTCAACTAGAATGGAATCGATGGAGTGAACTAAAAGGAAAGTTGAAACAACTGAGTCAAGAAATCCCTGAAGAATATTTGGATACTGAACGCTATGCCGCAGAAGTAGAAGCTGTAACTAAGGCTATAAACAATTGGGATAAGCGGTATGAAGAAGCTGGAAAAAACCATACAACAGCTGAAAAAATACAAGAACAGGTGCGCTATACATTGCGTTCCATCTCCGAAACAATCTCTTTGGAACAAGAGAAACAACAAGTACTAACGAAGCAATTAACACAGACACTAGAAGAAAGTTCTTTTACTGCCGTGGAAGAAGTAGAAAAGCAGTTGGCGAATAGTTCCTATATCAGTGATTGGCGGAATGAGATCAATCATTTTGAAAAGACTTACTATAATGTTCAACACAACTTGGAACTTAATACACAGAAGTTAGAGGGCAAACCTCTTCCAAAATTAAAAGAAGCAAAAGAACAATACGATTTGTTAAGTGAAAGAAAGACGCAAAAAGCGGAAGAAAAAGCGGTTCTGTTAGACCATTTCGCTCAAAATGAGAGTGTATTGAAAACGAGTCAGTCTATTTTGGATGCACATCAGAAAAATATGGATCTTTATCTAGAGATCGCAACCCTATCTGATGTGGCTAACGGTGATTCAGGAAATAGTAAACTAGGTTTTGAACGCTATGTGTTGTCTTACTTCTTAGAAGAAGTCTTGATGCTGGCCAACCAACGCTTACAAAAGCTTTCTAACAATCGCTACTTATTTGATCTGAATCGAGAAGATGGTTCATATAAAAACCGAACAGGCCTAGAGATCAATATTTATGATGATCATGCTGGAGGGATTCGAAATGTAGGGACGCTTTCTGGTGGGGAAAGCTTTACTGCAGCACTTTCATTGGCTTTATCTCTGTCAGATGTTGTACAGCGTCAATCCGGTGGAGTACAAATTGAAGCGATTTTTATTGATGAAGGTTTTGGTTCGTTAGATGAAGATGCATTAGATCAAGCGATTGAAGCGTTGATGCAAATTGATGGCGATGGGAAATTGGTAGGAATCATCAGTCATGTCAAAGAATTAAAAGACCGAATACCGGATAAAATTCTGGTTCATGCATTAGGTACCGGAAAAAGTCAATTGTCTGCAGTACATGCTTAACTGAACCAGTTAAACAACAAATCAAATACATTACTGTTTCTTTTTTTGAAAAGATAACGTAAAATAGATAGATGGAGAATTTTGTTCGATAATTATTGGAAGAACAATTTTTTTGGAAAAACGGCTAGAAAGTAGGTTGGTTTCGTGAAGTGGAGTATACCTGAACGATTGATTGAAGTAGGAAGAAATTTGGTGGATGAAAAACGAGTTCTTTCTGTAAATGCTTCAATCGAAGAAAAAATGTGGACAGCTGATGTGTTGGACGATGATCGTTACCATGTGGAATTAGACGGAACAACGCGAGAACAAGATTTTTGCGAATGCGATTATTGGAAAAATCATGGATACTGTAAACACACGGTTGCAGTTGAATTAGAATTGAAAGATCGTCAAATCAGCAGAATTATGACACTTGAAAATGCTGAAAAGGTTGCGAAAAATTCTCTCAACCCTGGAAAAGAGCTGACAGTATTATTTTCAAGACAATTTTTAGACGATACAACCAGTTTGTATGCTGCGGAGAAAAAAGAAAGTCAACCTTTTAAGCTGGAATTTAGAATAGAGCATAAACCAGAAAGCACGGCATTAGTGCGCCATTCTGGAGAAGTATTAGTGGTCAGTTTGCGAGCTGGTACAGATAAATTATATGTCATTAAAGATACACAAGCTTTTTTAACAGCTTTTATGAACAAAGACAAATTTGAATATAAAGCTAATCAATGGGTGGATTTCAAAACGGTTGAATTGGAAGCTGCTGATGAAAAAGTAATGAATGAATTGTACGCAGAAATGGAGTCTCAATTTTTTGTTCGAGGAAATTATACAGAGGCTAAATCAATTTTTAATAATAAGCGTTATTTTGTATTAACACCTTCTTTTACAAGAAGATTTATAGAACAATACCAAGAAACGACTAATATGCAATTTGATATCAAGGGAGCACATTACTCTCGGATCACTTTTGTCGAAGGACAGATTCCCTATCAATTTGAATTGAATGATCATGAAGGCAATATCTCTTTAAGTATTGATGACAATACAGATGTTTACTTGAAAGATTACCATTGGTACATTGTTCAAGATACGATTTACGATCCGACTCGTGAACAAGTAAAAGCCATCCAACCTTTGCAGTCTTTCTTACAAAGGCATGAAGGAGACGGTATTGAGATCCAGCAAGAAGACATGCCGGACTTTACAGCTTATGTTTTGCCAATGCTTTCTAAGTTAGCACCGGTGCACATGTCTGAAGAAGTGGAAAACACCTTTATTCATGAACCTTTGAAGACGTGTATTTACTTCACCTATGAAAATGAGGAACTGCATGCAGTAGTAGAATTTAACTACCGCCATATGGTGCTGTCTACTGATCCGAACGAAAACCAATTGCCTGAAGAAAAAGTTCAAGTCATTCGAGACAGTAAAAAAGAAATTCAAACCTTAAATTTATTGAATGAATTAGGCTATAAACGTCAAGAAAAAGACTACACTAAACGCTTAGTACAAGATGAAAAATTCTATGAATTCTTTACTAAGGAGATTCCTTTGCTGGAAGAATCAGCAGAAGTTTACATCAACGATAGTTTAGACAGCATCTTCTTGGATCAAATAGATCCGGATACAAACGTAGACATCCAACAAGAGGGCGGTTTATTAGATATCCGATTTGACATTAAAGGCATCAGTAAAGATGAAGTCAATCAAGTATTGCAAAGTTTAATGGACAGAAAAAGTTTCCATAAATTGGAAAATGGGAAATTGCTGTCATTGGAATCAGACGAACTTCAACATATCAGCCGGGTTCTAAATGAACTGCGGAGTTCTAAAGATTTCCAAAACGGAGGGGTGACTATCCCAAGTTACCGAGGATTGGAACTATCTCATCTTCTAGAAAAAGAAGACGATGTTCAACCCGTCTTGTCGAAAAAATTCCAGCAAATGGTCCAAGATCTAAATCAGCCTCAGTCTATTGAGGCCGAACTCCCCGAACAGTTAAATGGAGAATTAAGATCATACCAAACAACTGGATTTAAATGGCTCAAGATGTTGTCGAAATATGGTTTCGGCGGGATTTTAGCAGATGACATGGGGCTAGGGAAAACGCTCCAAGTCATTACCTACATCCAGTCTGAAATTGAGCAGGGCGAAAAGAATCCGTTTCTGATTATTGCTCCTGCATCTTTAACGTACAACTGGTTCCACGAATTGAAAAAATTTGCTCCAAGTATTAGAGCGGCTGTTGTCACAGGAAGCATTGAAGAACGAGAACATCAAATTCAAGACGTTGAAAACAATGATGTCCTCATTACTTCTTACCAAAGTTTCCGTCAAGATGTTGAGCTGTACAAAAAACAATCCTTTAGTACATTAGTGATGGATGAATCTCAAATGGTGAAAAACTACCATACCAAGACTTCTCAAGCTTTAAGAAGTCTTTCGGTACCTAGAAAATTCGCCTTAAGCGGGACGCCGATTGAGAACAAGATCGAAGAATTATGGGCGATCTTTCAATTGATTATGCCAGGATTTTTCCCATCTATTAAAAAATTCAAGGGAATGTCCAATGAAAAAATCGCTAAAATGATCCAGCCTTTTGTACTAAGAAGGGTCAAAAAAGATGTATTGAAAGAATTGCCGGAAAAAATCGAGACCAACATGTTCAGTACGCTGACTAAAGAGCAGAAAACAGTTTACTTAGCGTACTTGCAACAAATTCAACAAACGGTGCAGGGGATGAGCGGAGATGATTTCAAAAAGAATCGTATCGCTATTTTGGCTTCACTCACTCGCTTGCGCCAAATTTGCTGTGATCCACGATTATTCATAGATGATTATGAAGGGGAATCTGGTAAACTGCTGCAATTAAAAGAGATTGTTTCAAACGCGTTGGAGAATAATAAACGTATTCTGATTTTCTCTCAATTTACTTCGATGTTGGATATCATTGAAGCTGAATTGGCTAAAGAAAACATTTCCAGCTTCTATTTGAGCGGAAAAACAAAACCTGTTGAACGGATCAATATGGTCAATCAGTTCAACGACGGTGAAAAATCGATCTTTTTGATTTCGTTGAAAGCTGGAGGAACCGGTTTGAATTTAACTGGCGCCGACACAGTCATCTTATATGATCTCTGGTGGAACCCAGCTGTAGAAGAACAGGCTGCCGGCAGAGCTCACCGGATTGGCCAAAAGAACGTCGTAGAAGTATGGCGCTTGATTGCGGAAGGAACAATCGAAGAAAAGATCAATGCTTTGCAACAAGAAAAGAAATCCTTGTTTGATCAAGTCATTACAGAAGATCACGGGGACAGACGTTCAGCAAATCAATTGACTGAACAAGATATACGAGAAATCCTCAGCGTTGGAATGGAGTCTCTGTAAACATAAAATTCAACAACACATTACATTCGATGTGTTGTTGAATTTTTTCTTGCATTATACAGAGATTGATCGTATAATATAAGACGGTGCTAAAAGCATCAACTATATCACACCTCAAAGGATGTATCGGAAGGTGCTTAAGTTTACTTAAGTTTCCCTGCAGTTGATTTTGAGGGAGGGATAAATACAAAAACCAAATGGAGGAACACAATCATGGCAGTAATTTCTATGAAACAATTGCTAGAAGCAGGAGTTCATTTTGGACACCAAACACGTCGTTGGAACCCAAAAATGAAAAAATACATCTTTACAGAAAGAAACGGTATCTACATCATTGACTTGCAAAAAACAGTTAAATTAGCAGATACAGCTTACAAATATGTAAGAGATGTAGCAGAAAATGGCGGGATCGCTCTTTTCGTTGGAACTAAAAAACAAGCACAAGAATCTATTAAAGAAGAAGCTCAACGTTCTGGTCAATTTTTCGTTAACCACCGTTGGTTAGGCGGAACTTTAACTAACTGGGATACTATCCAAAAACGTATCAAACGTTTGAAAGATATTGATAAAATGGAAGCAGACGGAACTTTTGAATTACTTCCTAAAAAAGAAGTGGGTATCTTAATCAAAGAACGTGACCGATTAGAAAAATTCTTAGGCGGAATCAAAGATATGCCTAGAATTCCAGACGTTATGTTCGTAGTTGACCCTCGTAAAGAACGTATCGCAATTCAAGAAGCTCACAAATTGAACATTCCTATCGTAGCTATGGTTGATACTAACTGTGATCCAGATGAAATCGATGTAATCATTCCATCTAACGATGATGCTATTCGTGCAGTTAAATTAATCACTTCAAAAATGGCTGACGCTATGATCGAAGGAAACCAAGGCGAAGACGAAGTTGTTGAAGAAACTTTCACAGCTGAAGCTCCAGAATCAACTGAAACTGCTTCTATCGAAGAAATCGTAGAAGTTGTTGAAGGCGACAACGCTGAATAATCAATAAACCTTATAAAAGCTGTCTCGATAAAAGTGAGAAGTGAATAGCGACTTTTTACAAAGCGGCGTCATTTCCTTTTTTTGAGACAGTTTTTTTTACAATACACCTCAAAAAAATTAAAATAGAGACAAACAGCATTTAGGAGGACGAATAAAATGGCAAAAGTAACAGCTGCTTTAGTTAAAGAATTACGTGATATGACGGGTGTTGGAATGATGGATGCTAAAAAAGCATTGGTAGCCGTTGATGGAGACATGGACGCTGCAGTAGATCACCTAAGAGAAAACGGTATGGCAAAAGCTGCTAAAAAAGCAGACCGTGTTGCTGCTGAAGGGTTAACTGGTGTTTACACTGATGGCAATATTGCTGCCTTAACAGAAATCAATTCAGAAACTGACTTTGTTTCTAAAAACGAAAAATTCCAAAACTTAGTACGTGATATTACAGAAGTCATCGCTAACGGAAATCCAACATCATTAGAAGATGCAAACAAATTAACTGCCGGTGAAGGTACAATTGAATCAGAAATTATTTCTGCTACAACGACTATCGGTGAAAAAATCAGCTTGCGTCGTTTTGTACGATTTGAAAAAGCGGACAACGAAGTATTCGGTTCATACTTGCACATGGGCGGACGTATCGGTGTATTAGTACAATTAGAAGGTACGGATAAAGAAGAAGTAGCGCGTGACATTGCTATGCACATCGCAGCTATCAACCCACTATACACGACTCGTGAAGAAGTACCAGCTGAAAAAATCGATCATGAAACAAAAGTGTTGACTGAACAAGCTTTAAATGAAGGCAAACCAGCTAACATTGTTGAAAAAATGATCAAAGGCCGTTTAAGCAAATGGTTGTCAGAAATCAGTTTAGTAGACCAACCATTCGTTAAAGACCCAGATCAAACTGTTGGGGACTACTTGAAAGCTAATGGCGCTTCTGTAAAAGGATTTGCTCGCTTTGAAGTTGGAGAAGGAATCGAAAAACGTCAAGAAAACTTTGCAGACGAAGTAATGAGTCAAGTTAAAAAATAAAACATTTTTATAGAGAGGAGTACTATTATCCTCTCTATTTTTGTATGGTTTTGTCTGTACAATAGCCAAGAACTAAAAAAAAGCTGCTTAAAAGTGAGAACCATATACGGTATGTGGTATAATCAGGATGAAGTTTTGCATAGAGTATGCTAAAATATGAGAGTAAATAGCCAATGGAGGTAATGAATGTGAAGAAGGAACCAAAGTATAAGAGAATTGTACTTAAACTGAGCGGTGAAGCATTGGCTGGAGATTCTGGGTTTGGAATAAAACCGCCAACTATCCAAGAAATTTGTAAAGAAATCCAAGAAGTTCACGATTTAGGCATTGAAATTGCTATCGTGGTCGGTGGCGGAAATATCTGGCGTGGAAAAATCGGGGAAGAAATGGGCATGGAACGCGCACAAGCAGACTATATGGGTATGCTTGCAACGGTGATGAATGCTTTAGCTTTACAAGATTGCTTGGAAAATGAAGGAGTCCCAACCAGAGTTCAAACTTCAATTGAAATGCGTCAAATCGCGGAACCTTATATCCGCAGAAAAGCCATGCGTCATCTAGAAAAAGGCCGAGTGGTCATTTTCGCTGGTGGTACAGGAAATCCATATTTTTCAACGGATACTACTTCAGCATTACGTGCTGCGGAAATTGAAGCAGATGTTATTTTGATGGCTAAAAATAATGTTGATGGTGTGTATTCAGCTGATCCAAAATTGGATAAAGAAGCCGTTAAATTTGATGAGTTGACTCACTTAGATATTATCAATAAAGGATTACAAGTTATGGATACAACAGCCAGCTCACTAAGTATGGATAACGATATTCCTTTAGTGGTGTTTAATTTGAACGAAACAGGAAATATTAAACGAGTAGTTCTAGGAGAAGTGATTGGAACTACTGTTAGGGGGAAAGTACAATGAGTGAACAATTATTGAAAGAGACAAGAGAAAGAATGACGAAAACTGAGCAATCGTTGCAACGTGAATTGGGTGCGATCCGTGCTGGACGCGCTAATCCAAGTTTATTGGACCGTATTCAAGTTGAATACTACGGCATACCAACACCGTTGAACCAATTAGCTCAAATCAATGTTCCAGAGCCTCGCGTTTTAATGATTACACCGTTTGACAAGTCTTCTATCAAAGATGTTGAACGTGCCATCATGCAGAGCGATATCGGCATCAGCCCATCAACCGATGGAAACGTGATTCGTCTGGTAGTGCCTCAATTAACTACTGAACGTCGTAAGGAATTAGCTAAACAAGTAGGTAAAGAAGCTGAAAATGCTAAAATTTCTGTACGCAACATCCGCCGTGATGCTATGGACGATTTGAAAAAAGCTGAAAAAAATGGTGACATCACTCTTGATGATCAACACTATTTTGAAGGCGAAGTTCAAAAGATAACAGACAACAGTGTAATCGAGTTAGATAAAATAGCAGCTGAAAAAGAAAAAGAACTCATCGAAGGGTAATTCTTCTTTTAAAACCAATGCAAAAAGCAGCATGCCTCTTTCACCAAACCGGTATAGAGAAATGCTGCTTTTGTTTAGTTAAAATCTAAAAAGCTTGCTTTTTTAGGTTCTTTCTTAGTGTCATCGCCTAAAATCAATGAAGTTACTTTTGCTGCAACGGCTGAAAGGATCAATCCTACAATAAATTGCACAATTTTTCTCTTCATAAAATAGCCCCCTTAGTTTTTAAAACTATTTATTGCTACATACAGTATAACACTCGAACAAAATAGAATCGAAACATATACTCAGAGCCTGAAGTGAGGCGTTTAGCTCACGCGGCTACGAAAGAGCATGAAGTAAATCATTTACAACAGAAGATAAGGCGGCCAGACGTTTAGACTATAGACATGGTAGCTGCCTTATATAACGCGTGTACAGGCTACGACTCTTTTTTTAGAAAAAACGTTCAAAATAGCCAAAATACACCTTCTTTCTTTTGGCAAAATGTTATTTTTTCTTTAAACTCATAGGATTTTAAACAATGATTTGCTACAATAGGAAGAGGAAAGTTTGTTAGTGAAGGGCGGTCAAATCGCAATGAGTAATCAAGAAAAAGAAAGTTATACAGAAGAGGGAATCTTCTCACAAGAAGGCAGCATACCTAACCATGTTGCTGTTATTATGGATGGAAATGGACGTTGGGCTAAAAGTAGAGGGTTAAAACGTTCTTTAGGACACAAAGCAGGTATGGATCAAGTGAAGACAATCGCAAAGCATGCCAATAAACGAGGTGTCAAAGCATTAACGGTTTACGCGTTTTCTACTGAAAATTGGAAGCGGCCGTTGGATGAAGTGAATTATTTAATGCAGCTGCCGGTTGAATTTTTTGATACTTTTATGCCAGAAATCATGGAAGCGAATATTAAAGTGACTATGATCGGTATCCCGGATAAGTTGCCTCGAAAAACGAAAAAAGTAATGGAAAATGCTATACAAGAAACAGCAGGAAATACTGGGATGATATTAAATTTTGCTGTAAATTATGGTGGCAGAAGTGAAATTTTAGCTGCTTCAAAAGAGTTAGCCAAAGATATTGCAGCAGGAAAGAAAAACCTTCATAAAGTAACTGAAGAAGATTTCGAACAGTATTTAATGAGTTCTGTACTGGGGGAATATCAAGAAGTAGATTATATGATACGCACCAGCGGAGAAGAAAGAATCAGTAATTTTATGCTCTGGCAAAATGCATACAGCGAATTTTATTTTTCATCGCTTGCTTGGCCAGATTTTAATGAAAAAGCTTTTGATGAAGCTTTGGCCGTATACCAAAAAAGACAACGTCGATTTGGTGGAGTTTAAGAAACTCTTAGTGAAGTTTAGGAGGAAATATTGTGAAACAAAGAATTATCACTGCTTTAGTGATGGCGGCCATTTTTATACCCGTAGTGTATGTCGGTGGATGGTTGTTAGGAATTACAATTGCACTTTTAGCGATTATTGGATTATTTGAGTTATTTAGAATGAAGGGCAACTCTATTTTTTCTGTAGAAGGATTGATTTCTACAATTGCCTTAATGGGGTTTATTTTTGCACAAGAGTTAGTAGGGATACTGCCACAAGGATTTAGTTCAGAAACGTTTATCCATCTAGCCACTGTGATCTTATTGGTTTGTACTGTTTTCTCAAAAAATGATTTTTCTTTTGACGATGCGGCAGTGTCTATTTTAGGGATACTTTATATCGGAATTGGTTTTAGATCTTTACTGGAAACGCGGGATAGCGGACTAGGGTTACTGATTTTAGTGTTGGTGACCATTTGGGCAACCGATATTTTTGCTTATTTGATTGGTCGGAAAATCGGCAAAAATAAACTGGCTCCAAATATCAGTCCCAACAAAACGATCGAAGGGTCTGTAGGCGGAACAGTAACAGCTGTTTTAGTAGCAGCTGTTTATCTTTATTTTGTACCTTTAAGCATGCCGTTTTTTTGGTCTCTGATTTTGATGCTGTTGTTGTCTATGGCAGGCCAATTAGGAGATTTAGTAGAATCAGCCTTTAAACGGTATTACGGTATCAAGGATTCTGGCAATATCTTCCCAGGACATGGTGGTGTATTGGACCGTTTTGACAGTATGTTGTTTGTATTTCCTATCTTAAGCATAGTCGGTTTGATTTAAGCACTACTTTAGAAATATATGAAGACGTATAGTAGAGGAGCGAACGAATGGTAACGACAATTATTACATTTATCATTGTATTCAGTATATTAGTTGTTTTTCACGAGTACGGCCATTATTATTTTGCTAAAAAGTCAGGTATTCTTGTAAGAGAATTTGCCATTGGGTTTGGTCCGAAAATTTTTTCTTACCGTAAAAATGAAACCACTTATACTGTACGGATATTACCAGTCGGCGGATACGTTCGAATGGCTGGTTATGAAGAAGATGTCGAAATCAAACCTGGGACGCCAGTTGGTTTGGTATTAGACGAAAACGGCGAAGTTACTACGATCAATACGTCTAAAAAGAAACAGTTGGTCAATGCTACTCCGATTGAAGTTGTCAGCATTGATTTAGAAAAAGAGTTGTTTGTAGAAGGTTATGTGAATGGTGAATCAGATGAGACCGTACGCTACTCGGTCAAAAGAGACGCTTTAATGATTGAGGAAGATGGGACGGAAGTTCAAATAGCTCCGCTGGATGTTCAATTCCAGTCTGCAAGTTTACCGCAACGAATGATGACAAATTTTGCAGGACCGATGAACAATATTATATTAGCCATTGTGGCATTTATTCTGTTAGCATTTATACAAGGCGGAGTTTACACTACAGAAAGCCAAATTGGAAATGTCTTACCGGATAGTGTTGCAGAAGAATCTGGTCTAGCTTCTGGAGATTTGATTCAAGAAATTAATGGCGAATCCATTGGTTCTTGGGTAAATATGCAACAAGTGATTCAACAAAGTCCAGAAGAAGAATTGGTCGTTACAGTTCAACATGAAGATGGTTCTAGTGAAGAATTGTCTATTGTTCCGGAAGCTAGTGAATCAGCAGATGGAACTGCAATCGGATTGATCGGTGTGGAACCGTACCAGGATACTTCTGTTTTAGGGAAAATCAGTTCAGGATTTACCCAAACTTGGTCAGTAGCCAGTCAAATCTTTGCAGTATTTGGCTCCATGTTTACTTCTGGATTTTCAGTAGATATGTTTGGAGGGCCTGTAGCGATTTATGCAACGACTGAAGCTGTAGTTTCAACTGGGTTTATAGGTATTTTAAATTGGTTGGCCTTTTTGAGTGTCAATTTAGGGATCATTAACTTGATGCCTATCCCAGCTTTAGATGGCGGGAAACTACTATTGAACATTGTGGAAGGTGTTCGCGGGAAACCGTTAAGCGAAGAAAAAGAAGGTATAATCACATTAATTGGTGTTGGATTGTTATTGCTGCTGATGTTAGCTGTAACGTGGAATGACATCCAACGGTATTTCCTGTAAACTAAACAGAGAGCTCTTCAACGTTTGAGCGTTTAGAGGGTAAAAATCAGATGAAAAATGATAGAAAACAGATTACATCATTTATTGATGTTGCTTGCATTCTATCATTTTTCTATTGTCGACTATCTTGCAGGCATGATATAGAGGAAGGGATGGACTAATGAGTTTAGATCAAGAAAATTTGTTTCACCAATTGTTAGAACAAATTGGGTTGCACCACAAAGTCGAGTACCGTCCATATTTTGCAAATGGCAGAATTCAAAAAGTTACGGTTCATAAAGCATCAAAAATATGGCAGTTTGATTTTCAATTCGAAGATATTTTGCCGTTTGAGGTTTATCAAAATTTACTAGAGTCAATGCAACTGGCGTTTACTTCCATTGCAGCAATTGAGGTAACGATTCAAACAACAAAACCTAAGTTGACCATAGAAAAATTGGAAAACTACTGGTCTACTGCTGTGAAGAAAAGTAAAGTTTCTTCGCCCATTTGTGATCAGCCCTTTAGAGATCAGTTTCCAATTATTCAGGAACGTAAAGTGCACTTTTTAGTTGAAAACGACATTGTCAAAGGGCATTTGAAAAATATGTACTTACCTCCAGTAGAAGAAGCTTATCAACAAATGGGTTTTCCGAATTTTAAAATTGAACCTATGGTTGACCAAGAAGCTTATGAACAAAAAATACATGAATTTAAAGCTAAAAAAGAAGAAGCTGATGATTTATTAGCTCAACGAGCTGCTGAAAACATTCAAAAAGCTGAGAAAGAAAGACAAGCAAACAAAGAGCTGCAGCCTATAACAGGTCCCATCGTATTAGGAAGAAAAATTGCTGACTCTGAAGAAGTGAAGCAAATGAGTGAGATTCTTGAAGAAGAAAGACGCGTGACTATTGAAGGGTATGTATTTGATACAGAGATTCGTGAATTGCGTTCCGGCAGACAATTATTGACCATTAAAATGACAGACTATACTTCATCATTTTCCATCAAGAAATTTTCAAATACACCTGAAGATGAAGCGGCTTTTGCAGCCATCAAAAAAGGAATGTGGTTCAAAGCTCGCGGTGGTATTCAAGAAGATACGTACATGAGAGATTTGGTCATGAATGCCCAAGATTTAGCCCAAGTTAGCCATGAAAGTCGTAAAGACAAGGCTCCTGAAGGCGATAAGCGGGTAGAATTGCATGTGCACAGCAATATGAGTACGATGGACGCTACGAATAATATAGCTGATTATGTAGAACAAGCTGCAAAATGGGGACATAAGGCGATTGCACTGACAGACCATTCAGGAGCACAAGGTTTCCCGGATGCATATAATGCTGGTCAGAAACATGGTGTGAAGATCTTATATGGAATTGAAGCCAATGTGGTAGATGATGGCGTGGATATTGCCTACAATCCTGCTGATGCAAACTTAGCTGAAGCGACTTACGTGGTATTTGACGTAGAGACCACTGGACTATCTGCTGTGTACGATAAAATTATTGAATTATCTGCCGTTAAAATGTACAAAGGAAACATTACGGAGACTTTTGAACAATTCATTGATCCGGGTCATCGGTTATCTCAAACAACAATCAATTTAACTGGAATCACGGATGACATGGTTCGAGGATCAAAAACGGAAGAAGAAGTGTTGAAATTATTCAGTGATTTTGCGGAAGGGTCCGTTCTGGTAGCACACAATGCTAGTTTTGATATGGGTTTCTTGAATACAGGATACACTCGTCATCACCTCCCAGAGGCTGCAAATCCGGTTATTGATACCTTGGAATTGTCGCGCTTTTTACACCCGCAATTTAAAAGCCATCGATTGAATACTTTGGCTAAAAAGTATGGTGTGGCTTTAGAACAGCATCACCGAGCTATTTATGATTCTGAAACAACCGCTCATTTATGCTGGATGTTCTTAAAAGAAGCCGAAGAAGAACATCAGATCGTCAATCATAATCAATTGAATAGTAAAATTGGTGAAGGAGATGCTTATAAAAGAGCACGTCCATTCCACGCTACGATACTTGCGACGACCCAAGAAGGTCTTAAGAATCTGTTTAAACTGGTTACCTTATCTAACGTACAATACTTTTTCCGTACGCCAAGAATTCCGCGTTCAGAATTGACAAAATATCGAGAAGGATTGATTATCGGTTCTGCTTGCAGCAATGGAGAAGTTTTCGAAGCGATGATGCAAAAAGGATACGATGAAGCTAAAAAGAAAGCCCGTTTTTATGATTACATCGAAATTATGCCTAAAGAAGTCTATGCTCCATTGATTGAACGAGAATTAGTGCGCAATGAAAAAGATTTAGAAGAAATTATCCGGAATTTACTCCAAATAGGAGAAGAGCTGAACAAGCCGGTCACTGCTACAGGAAATGCTCACTATTTAAATCCCGAAGATGCTGTATACCGTAAAATCTTGGTCCATTCTTTAGGAGGAGCATCGGAATTAAATAGAGCTGAATTGCCGCAAGTTCACTTTAGAACAACGACAGAAATGTTGGATGCTTTTGCGTTTATCGGTAAAGAGAAAGCACATGAAATAGTCGTGACCAATACTAATAAAATTGCCGATCTAGTGGACGGTGATATCACTCCTGTAAAAACGGACTTATACACACCAAAAATACCAGGTTCAGAAGAAGAGATTCGAAAACTGAGTTATGATGAAGCGCACCGTTTATATGGTGATCCGCTGCCTGAAATAATCGAGAAACGATTAGAAAAAGAATTGACAAGTATTATTGGAAATGGTTTCTCAGTGATCTACTTGATCTCCCAAAAATTGGTCCACAAAAGTGTCTCTGAAGGTTATCTAGTGGGATCTCGGGGTTCAGTAGGATCCAGTTTTGTAGCTACGATGACGGGAATCACAGAAGTAAATCCGATGCCTCCACATTACCGTTGTCCAGATTGCAAGTATTCTGAGTTCTTCGAAGATGGTTCAGTAGGATCCGGGTTTGATTTACCTGAAAAAATGTGCCCAAATTGCGGAGTTCGATTGCATAAAGACGGACATGACATTCCCTTTGAAACTTTTTTAGGGTTTAACGGAGACAAAGTTCCCGATATCGATTTGAACTTTTCAGGTGATTATCAAGCAAAAGCTCATGATTATACCAAAGTATTGTTTGGGGAAGAGTATGTTTTCCGTGCTGGAACAATCAGTACGGTGGCCGATCGTACCGCGTATGGTTATGTAAAAGGGTATGAAAGAGACACCAACCAGAACCTTCGTGCGGCTGAGATCGATCGTTTAGCAAAAGGCTCTTCCGGGGTCAAGAAAACAACTGGTCAGCACCCAGGGGGGATCATCGTTATTCCGGATTATATGGATGTGTATGATTTTACTCCAGTGCAGTTCCCAGCAGATGATCAAGATTCAGAATGGCGTACGACGCATTTTGATTTCCACTCGATTCATGATAATGTCTTGAAACTTGATATTCTGGGACATGATGATCCGACAGTGATTCGTATGCTGCAAGATCTGTCTGGAATAGATCCAAAAACCATTCCAACTGATGATCCAGAAGTGATGAAAATATTCCAAGGAACAGATGTTTTAGGGGTTTTACCAGATCAAATTCTTTCTAAGACCGGAACGCTTGGCATTCCAGAATTTGGAACTCGATTTGTTCGGGGGATGTTGGAAGAGACAAGACCTAATACATTTGCTGAATTGCTGCAGATCTCTGGTCTTTCTCATGGGACAGACGTTTGGTTGGGAAATGCGGAAGAATTGATTCGAAACCACAATATTCCCTTATCTGAAGTTATTGGATGTCGTGATGATATTATGGTTTACCTCATTCATAATGGATTGGAAGCAGGTTTATCGTTCCAAATTATGGAGCACGTGCGTAAAGGAAAAGGAATCCCAGATGATTGGCAACAAACGATGCGTGATGAAGGGATTGCGGAATGGTACATTGAGTCTTGTTTGAAGATCAAGTATATGTTTCCTAAAGCCCATGCTGCAGCTTATGTACTGATGGCTTTACGGGTAGCATATTACAAAGTTCATTTTCCGATCTTGTATTATGCAGCTTATTTCTCTGTGAGAGCAAACGACTTTGATTTAGTCGCAATGTCACAGGGGAAAGAAGCCATCAAAATAAAAATTAAGGAAATCACCGATAAAGGTTTAGATGCTTCCGCTAAAGATAAAAGTTTACTAACTGTTTTAGAGTTGGCAAATGAAATGGTCGAACGTGGTTTTGATTTCAAAATGGTTGATTTAGACAAATCAGATGCCAAAGATTTTGTGATCGATGGAAATACACTGATTGCTCCCTTCAGAGCTGTACCCAGTTTAGGTGCGAACGTAGCGCAACAAATCGTTGTGGCACGAGAGGAAAAACCCTTTTTATCTAAGGAAGATTTATCGAAAAGAGGGAAAGTTTCAAAAACGGTCATTGAATACATGAATGAAAATGGTGTTTTAAAAGGATTGCCTGACGAAAATCAATTGTCTTTATTTGATATGATGTAATCAGTCAATTATTTAAACTCCTTGGAGCATGAAAGGTGCTGTTTGTTTGCGTCTTGCTTGATTTTGTGGTACTATTTCAAGTGTGTTTAGATATTCTGTTAGAGTGAGCGGCGACGCTCACTCTTTTTAAGCGATTATATACGTCTAATGATAGGAGGCGAAAAGTATTGAGTAATATTGTAACGACTGTTACGGAGCTTGTACAACCCATGATACAAGACTTAGAGTACGAATTGGTAGATATTGAATATATAAAAGAAGGTAAGAATTGGTTTTTGCGTGTATATATTGACCAGCCGCAAGGGGTTAGTTTAGAAGACTGCGCATTAGTTAGTGAAAAAGTCAGCGAACGTTTAGACCAAATCACGCCGGATCCTTTTCCGCATGCATATTTCCTAGAGGTTTCTTCTCCAGGAGCAGAAAGACCAATCAAAACGGAAAAAGATTTTCAAAATGCAGTAGGAAAATTTATCCATGTTTCACTATATGAACCGATCGACGGTGAAAAAGTGTATGAAGGAACTTTGAAAGAGTTGACAGAAGACAGCCTAACGTTGACTGTTCGGATTAAAACACGCACAAAAGAGATAGAATTGAATCGTTCAAAAATAGCAAAAGCTAGATTGGCAATACAGTTCTAAATAGACTACAATTGAATAGGAGAGAAAAAGATGAGCAAAGAATTACTAAATGCTCTTGATGACTTAGAAACTGAAAAAGGGATTTCCAAAGAATTAGTGATTGATGCTTTGGAAGCTGCATTAGTTTCTGCGTACAAAAGAAATTATGGACAAGCACAAAATGTTGAAGTTGAATTTAATCAAAAAAAGGGAAACATTAGTGTTTATGCTGTAAAAGATGTAGTGGACACAGTGTACGATTCTCGTTTAGAAGTGAGTCTTGAAGAATCAATCAAGATCAATCCTGCTTATGAGATCGGCGACAAAATTCGTTTTGAAGTAACCCCTAAAAATTTTGGACGTATCGCTGCACAAACTGCGAAGCAAGTCATCATGCAACGTATCCGTGAAGCAGAAAGAAGCATTATCTACAATGAATTTATTGCTTATGAAAATGATATTATGCAAGGAATCGTTGAACGCCAAGATAATCGTTACATTTATGTAAATCTTGGTAAAATCGAAGCGGTGTTATCAAAACAAGAGCAAATACCAAATGAAGTCTACAAACCTCATGACCGCATTAAAGTATATGTAACAAAGGTTGAAAACACTTCAAAAGGACCTCAAATTTTTGTTAGCCGCAGCCACCCAGATTTATTAAAACGTTTATTTGAACAAGAAGTTCCTGAAATTTATGATGGTGTTGTAGAGATCGTATCTATTGCTCGTGAAGCCGGAGATCGTGCGAAAGTAGCTGTTGTCTCAAGAGACGAACAAATTGATCCAGTGGGAACGTGTGTGGGTCCTAAAGGACAACGTGTTCAAGCGATTGTAAATGAACTAAAAGGCGAAAACATGGATATTGTTGAATGGAGCGAAAATCCAGCAACTTATATTGCAAATGCGTTAAATCCAGCAAAAGTTATCGATGTGATCTTTGATGAAGCAACAAACAGCTGTTTAGTAGTTGTGCCGGACTATCAATTGTCATTGGCAATTGGTAAACGTGGACAAAATGCTCGTTTAGCTGCTAAATTGACAGGATTTAAAATCGATATCAAGTCAGAATCTGATATGGAAGCTATGCAAGAGGCAGAAGAAGTTGGTTTAGTGACAACGGAAGACTTGATCGATGCTGCTGAAGATATGCCGGTAGAAGCTGTTGTAGAGGCAGAAGAAATCGTAGCACCTTTAACTGAAGATCCAGAAGTTATTGAAAGTTTGGAAAGCGATGATGTTGCTGAAGAAATGATCGATAACGACTTATTGGAAGACCAAGATAATCAAGAGCAAGACGTTACTGAAGATTAGTGAGGTGATTTCCATGACAAAAAGAAAAGTCCCCCTGCGAAAATGCGTCGTTTCAAATGAAATGAAGCCTAAAAAAGAAATGATTCGAATTGTTAGAAATAAAGAAGGCGAAATCGCAATCGATCCAAGCGGTAAATTACCAGGTCGTGGAGCATATGTCTCTATTGAACCTGAAATTGTCCAATCTGCTTGGGACAAGCATGTTTTAGAGCGTGTTTTTGGAGCTAAAATAGAAGATGACTTTTACCAGTCATTGCTGGATTATGTGACGCATCAGAAAGCACGGATGAGTTTATGACCAATGAACAAAAAGCATTGAATTTGCTGGGCTTAGCCACTCGAGCTGGTAAATTAGTTTCTGGAGAAGATCTGACGATCAAACAAGTTCGTTCAGAAAAAGCCAAAGTGGTGATCATTGCAAACGATGCAAGTGAGAACACACGCAAGAAAATTTCGGATAAATGCCAATACTATGAAATTCCTTACACTATTCAGTATTCCAAAGCTGAATTAAGTCAAGCTATAGGAAAGGAACGAACAATAGTCTGTTTGACAGATGCTGGCTTTGCGAAAAAAATCCGAGAATTATTATCAATTTAATGGAGGGTGATTGCATGGCTAAGAAACGTGTCTATGAGTACGCAAAAGAAAAAAATATTTCAAGCAAAGATGTTATTGATGCAGCTGGAAAACTAGGTATTGAGTATCATACGCATATGTCATCAATGGATGATGCGCAAGTTACAAAGCTGAATAATGCTTTTGCTTCAAATAAGAAAAATGAACAAGCAACCCAAATAAAAGAGAATAATGCTGGTTCACATACGAAGCAGCAGCAAAATAAGGGAGATCATACTATAGATAATCAACAAAACAAACCAAATAAGAACCAAAAGCAACAAACTAACGGAAATAAGGCATCAACCAGCAAAACTGCTTCTACTAAGAAAGTAGTTCCACGTACAGCTGCTGAAAAGCCTAAAAACGATAACCGCGGACCTAAGAAAGATTCAGCCGCAAAAAAAAGCTCTACTCCAAAGAAAGCAGCTGCTTCTAAACCAAGAACTACTGCAAGTGCAGGAACTCAAAGCGCAAGTCCTTCTATGGATAAGAAAAAGAGCACGAATAAACCATACCGTAACCGTGGAAGCATGGGAACACACGGTGGTTACAACAAACGGAAGAAAAAAGGCAGAAAAGGCGAAAGCCATCCAGTAGCACCACCAGTACCAAGAAAAGAAAGAGAGTTACCAGAAGTATTGGTGTATACAGATGGGATGAATGTGGCTGAAATTTCTAAGAAAATTTACCGCGAACCAGCTGAAATTATCAAAAAACTTTTCTTGCTAGGTGTCGTAGCTACTCAAAACCAAAGCTTAAGCAAAGAAGCCATTGAGTTATTAGCAGCAGAATACGGTATTGAAGCAGAAGAAAAAGTGGAAGTGGATATTTCTGATTTAGATGTTTACTTTGATCAAGAAGTCAATGAAGAACATTTACAAGAGCGCCCACCAGTTGTAACGATCATGGGTCACGTAGACCACGGTAAAACAACTTTATTGGATACTCTGAGAAATACGAGCGTAAGTGAAGGCGAAGCTGGCGGAATCACTCAGCACATCGGAGCTTATCAAATCACTAAGAATGGCAAAAAAATCACTTTCTTAGATACACCAGGACATGCGGCATTTACAACTATGCGTGCACGTGGTGCAGATGTTACCGATATCGTTATCATCGTTGTAGCAGCTGATGATGGAGTTATGCCACAAACAGTAGAAGCGATCAATCATGCTAAAGCAGCTGATGTTCCCATTATTGTTGCCGTGAACAAAGTTGATAAACCGACAGCTAACCCAGACCGCGTAATGCAAGAATTAACTGAGTATGGTTTGATTCCTGAAGCTTGGGGTGGAGACACCATCTTTGTCAGCATCTCTGCTAAGTTTGGTCAAAATATCGAAGAATTATTGGAAATGATTTTACTGGTTTCTGAAGTTCAAGAATTAAAAGCTGACCCTAAACGTTTAGCTATTGGCTCTGTTATTGAAGCTCGTTTAGATAAAGCCAAAGGTCCTATTGCTACACTATTGATCAAAGAAGGTACGTTAAAAGTAGGGGATCCTATTGTCGTAGGTTCAACTTATGGTCGTGTCCGCGTAATGGTCAACGAATTAGGTCGTCGTTTGAAAACTGCAGGTCCGTCAGCTCCAGTTGAAATCACTGGTTTAAACAATGCACCTTTAGCTGGGGACCAATTTGTAGTGTTCGAAGATGAAAAAACAGCTCGTTCTGTTGGAGAAACTCGTGAGAAACAACTTCAAGTAGAACAACGTGCAGTAACCAACCGTGTTACCATTGATAACTTGTTCTCTAGTCTACAAGAGGGCGAATTAAAAGAAGTTAACGTTATTATCAAAGCGGACGTACAAGGTTCAACTGAAGCTTTAGCAGCAAGTTTACAAAAAATCGAAGTAGAAGGTGTACGCGTTAAGATCATCCACACTGGCGTTGGGGCAATTAATGAAAGCGACATTACATTAGCTGCTGCAAGTAATGCCATTATCATTGGATTTAACGTTCGTCCCACTCCGCAAGCAAAAGTTCAAGCAGATCAAGAAAAAGTGGATATTCGTCTTCACCGTATTATCTACAACGCAATTGATGAAATTGAAACTGCAATGAAAGGTTTGCTAGATCCAGAATACGAAGAAAAAGTAACAGGACAAGCAGTCATTCGAGAAACGTTTGTTGTTTCTAAAGTTGGAACCATTGCGGGAGCATTTGTCACTGATGGACACATTTCACGCAACAGTGGTGTTCGTTTGGTTCGTGACAATATTGTTATTTACGAAGGCGAGTTGACCAGCTTGAAACGCTTCAAGGATGATGCAAAAGAAGTGAAAAAAGGTTTCGAATGTGGTTTAATGATTAAAGACTACAACGATATCAAAGTTGACGATATTGTTGAAGCATATGAAATGGTCCAAATTCAACCTAAATAAGAGAGTAATGCAGACTGCATAGACTTCCGTAGAGTTGTAGAGTTCACTTGTTTCTTTTCACAGGAGGGTTTTCCCAACAAAAAGATTCAATGACATTACAAAGAGTCTAGTCTGCTCCACCTTTTTAAGTAGAAAGTAGGGAGATACAATGGCGAACTATAGAGTAGGAAGAGTTGCTCAAGAAATTCAAAGAGAAGTCAACGACATTATACGTAAACGAATACGTGATCCCAGAGTTCAAGGAATCAACATTACGGATGTACGCGTAACAGGTGATTTACAACAAGCAACTGTTTTTTACAGTACTTTATCTGACAAAGAAAAAGACGTTCAAGACGCTCAAGCTGGTTTAGATAAAGCCACTGGTTTGATTCGTAAAGAATTGGGCCAACGCTTATCTATCTACAAAACACCAGAATTGATGTTTGAAAGAGATGAGTCAGTGGCTTATGGAAACCGCATCGATGAATTATTAAGAGATTTAAATAAAGACTAGCTGAAAGCAGGAAAAGAGAATCTAAGTTCTCTTTTCCTGCTTTTTTAGTTCTTCTTCATCTTTTAATTGGCTCTTCAACTTCTAACGTTGGCAAAGAAATTTCCTCCGGCCTATGGGTTTGCTTATGGAAAGCCATGGGACCGCCTTGGTGCCAAAAACCATGTCTCAAGGCTTACAAGCGTCAAACTAAGCGTAACGGCTAAAGCCTAACGCTTAGTAATTCCCATTGCATCCTTTTTCATGGCTATAAGCAGCCCCATACTCCTCCTGAAATTTCTAGAAATGCGTTTCTAAAAGGTTTAGCATTAAAAAGAAATGTATTTTCTACTTACCAACGTTAAATATTGTAGAACCTTTTAATGTTGGTAAAGAAATTTCCTCGTAACGTCAAATGTTGTAGAACCAACCATTCTCATTTCAGTCGCTCAACTTTTTTTGTTACACTAAAAAGGGTTAATAGAAAGGAGAAGTGATAAGCATGTTAACATGGTTATCGAATATTTTTACAAAGATTGAGGAATTTTTAAATCTCCCGAAATTATTGTTCAATGGATGGGGAGCAACAGGCAGAATAATATTGACGACGGTTATGATTTATTTTGTTTTGGTTATTTCGTTAAAGTTATTCGGCAGCAGAAGTGTATCCAGCTTTAGTGTATATGATATGATCGCCACATTTACGATTGGTTCTATTATTTCTTCTACAGTGCTTTTAGAGGAAATCAATTTGATCAACGGAGTTTCGGCTATTATCGTCTTGCTTTTTATGCAATATGGATTATCGAAAATCTTGGTTAAATGGAAAAAACTGTACCCAAAAACCAATCCTGTTCCGAAAATCGTCTTTCTCAAAGGGGAATATATAACAGAGAATATGCAAAAAGGGCGTGTTAATAAAGAAGAAATCTTATCTGCTATCCGAAGAGAAGCAGGAACTACTTCTGATCAAATCTATGCCGTTTTATTAGAGGCAAATGGAAATCTATCCGTTATTCAAAATGTGACTTCTGGATTTGAAGATGAGATCACGAAGTATTTATAGACTGTACAAAAAAGCTGAGAAAGAACTCTCTTTCTCAGCTTTTATTTTTGTCTTTTGAGTATATTCCAGCTTTCAAAAACTGCTTTTTATTTGTTATGGTACACACTGCTTTAGGGGTTAAGCCCATTACATATAGGAAATAGCAAAAGCGTCTTTGCCGGCATGAGTCATCAGAATAGGACTGGCGTAAGCGATATGATAGGCAGCCTTGGGAAATGCTGCTTTTAGTTCCGAGATCAATTCTTCTGTAAAGTCAGTTAGTCCAACGTGCGTGATTCCGATGTGTTGTATATCGCCGCGGTCTTTCATCGTTTGGACAATTTCGTTGAATTTTTTCTTCAAAGCTTTTAACCCTCGCCCTTTGGTTACAGGAACTAAACTTTCATCAGTTACTTCCAACATCAATTTCACATTCAGCAGAGTTGAAAAATGACCCAGTACTTTTCCTATACGTCCACCTTTGATCAAGTTTTCCAAATCTACAATTCCTACATAGAAAGCAATAGTTTCTTTTAATTTATCCAACGCTGTCAAAATCTCTTCCATACTGGCGTTGTTTTGCGCCATTTCTGCAGCTGTCAATACTTGATAAGCCATTGCTCGATCGACAGAACCGCTGTTTCTTACCGTTACAGTTGATCTGGTCATACTGCTTGCTTGAACTGCTGCTGAGTAGGTTCCACTTAAATAATCCGCTACATGGATCGATAGTATTTCACTTCCATCAGCACCGAGCTGATTGTACAACTCGAGGAATTGGCCGACAGCTGGTTGAGAAGTCTTAGGCAAAGTTGGACTATCAGTCATTTTTTGTAAAAATTCAGCTTTACTGATTGTTTGGTTGTCATAATACTGAGTATTTTGAATCATCGCTGATAAGGGGATAACCGTGATCCCATACTTTTCTTGTTCTTCTTGAGACAATTGGACTGTTGAATCCGTCATGATTTTAATCTGTGTCATATCTAACTCCTCCTGTAAAAACGTTAATCCAAGTACTATCAAGTACTATATTGATTATATCAAAAGATTTCTCAAAAGAGGAGCAAAGACCGAATATCAGCATATGTAATCCATCAAAATGCTGTTAGGAATAGTTAAGTCATGGAAAGAATTATGTTATACTAGTAAAGGCTAATAGAGAAAGTAGGGATTGATAATGGAAGGCATTTTGCCATTATGGAAAGAGCGTGGCATGACAAGTCATGATTGCGTTTTTAAATTAAGAAAAATACTTAAAACAAAAAAAATAGGACATACGGGCACATTAGATCCAGATGTTGATGGAGTCTTGCCGATTTGTATCGGCAGAGCAACTAAAGTAGTAGAATATATGATGGAAACCGGAAAAGCTTATGTGGGAGAAATCACCATTGGATTTAGCACGACGACAGAAGATAAGAGTGGTGAGGTAGTCGACTCACTTCCGGTAACAGAAGTGCCGTCAAATGACGCTATTGATCAAATGATGCAAGACATGACGGGGAATATTATTCAAATCCCTCCAATGTATTCTGCGATTAAAGTCAATGGGCGTAAATTATATGAATACGCTAGAGCTGGTGAAGAAGTAGAACGCCCAAAAAGAGAAGTCGCTATTCATCGATTTGTTCGAACTTCTGAACCTGTAATGAACAATGAGCAACAAACCGTTTCTTGGACATTTGAAGTGGACTGCGGAAAAGGGACTTATGTGCGTACGTTAGCGGTAGACTTAGGAGAAAAGTTAGGCTACCCGGCGCATATGTCTGATTTGACACGTGTGAAAAGTGGTACGTTTTCAGTCAAAGACTGCTTAACGTTAGATCAAGTGGCTGAATTGATGCAAGAAGAAATGATAGAAGATCGTTTGTATCCATTAGAGTATGCCCTTGGCGATATGGATACAAAAGAAATGACAGAAGAATTGTGGGAAAAAGTAAAAAATGGTGCTGTACTGCCTATTGAAACTTTTTCAAAAGAAGTTTCTTTTCCAGTCGTATTGATGTATCAAGGAAGAGCCCGCAGTATTTACGGTGAACACCCTACGAAACCGGATTTATTGAAACCCATCAAAGTATTGCGAACATCAGCTTAAATGAAGGAGTCCTAAAAATGGAGATTATTAAAATTCACCATCCTTATCAAAAAGAAACAATTCCAACTAAACCAGTAGTCCTCGCACTTGGTTTTTTTGATGGTGTCCATAAAGGACATCGAACCGTTATTTCAAGAGCTAAGAAAATGGCCGAAGAAAAAAATGTTGAATTAGCATTGATGACGTTTAATCAACACCCTTCTATTGTATTTAAAAAAATAAATCCAGAAGCGATCACGTATTTATCTACTACAGAAAGAAAAGAAGAATTTATGGCTGAACTGGGCGTGGATTATTTATATGAAGTCGATTTCACCTCCTCTTTCGCTGCTCTAACGCCTCAAGATTTTGTAGACCAATACATTATCGGCTTACATGCAGTCACTGTAGTGGCTGGATTTGATTACACTTACGGGAAAAAGGAGATCGCTTCTATGGAGCACTTGCCTGGATACGCTAAGGGAAAATTCGATGTCGTTGAGGTAGGCAAGGTAACAGGAGATGGAGAAAAAATCAGTTCTACCCGAATCCGGAAAGCGTTGGTAGACGGAGATATAGCAGAAGCGAATGACATGCTGGGCTATATTTACCAAACACCTGGTATCGTTATCCATGGAGATGCTCGGGGCAGATTACTAGGTTATCCTACAGCTAATATTGATACTGATTCTGGTATAGGGCTGCCTAAAGTAGGTGTATATGCTGTTCGAATCAAAATCGGCAAGACGTGGCATGAAGGGATGGCTTCTATTGGATACAACATTACCTTTGAAGCCAATCGCCAATTGTCTGTAGAAGTCAATATATTTGATTTCAATAGTGCCATCTACGGGGAAAAAGTTTCTGTTGAATGGCATGAATACATTCGGGAAGAAAAAAAATTCCCATCTGTTGAAGCCTTAATCGCTCAGTTAGCACAAGATGAAATAGATGTACGAAACTATTTTAAACAGTTGGACACAACGAAAAATTAAAAAAGTCACTAAGATCAACTCTCGATGACCAGCAGCGCATGTTCTGGATATTGGGAGTTGAGTTTGTTTTACTGAGAGTTGAAAAAATATTCCCATAGGGCTGGTTCTTTTTCGGTGATTTACCAATAAGAAAGTCAAAAATAGTCAGAAATTTTAGGTGCAACCATTGACAAGAGTGCTATTATTTGATAAATTATTAATTGTGTTAGCACTCATTTAATTGAAGTGCTAAAAAAAGAGGTGAGGCATATGTTAACGGAAAGACAAATTTCAATCCTCAGAGCTATCGTGATTTTATTTACGCAGTACGGTCATCCGATAGGGTCTAAAACGCTGCTTGAAGAAACTGACATCGTAGCGAGTTCCGCAACGATCCGTAATGAAATGGTTCGTTTAGAAGAAATGGGTTTTCTTCAAAAAACGCATTCTTCATCGGGAAGAGTTCCTTCTAAAAAAGGGTATCGTTTTTACGTCGATTATTTATTGAGACCAGCAAAAGTAAATCATGATGAAGTGGAAACAATACAGAGAGCTTTCGATAATCCATTCTTTCAGTTAGACGAGATTGTGGTTAAATCAGCTGAAGTATTATCTAATTTGACTAGTTACACAGCTATCTCCTTAGGGCCTGAAATCAAAGAAAGCAAGTTGACAGGGTTCCGTTTAGTTCCATTGAATGAACGAAAAGTGATGGCCATACTGGTCACCGACAAGGGTCATGTGGAAGACCAAATTTTCACAGTGCCAAAGGGGTTTGATTTGAATAATTTAGAAAAAATCGTTTCTTTATTTAATGACCAATTAGTCGGCCGTTCTCTAGTAGAAGTATTTAAAAAACTGCAAGATGATGTGCCGCTATTGATCCATAAATATATGCATACTGCTGAAGGTATGATGGAATTGATCAATGAACTGTTCATAAAAACCGCAAGAGAACGCATCCACATTGGCGGAAGGATGAATATACTCGATTATTCGGAAAACCTGAATGTCAATCAATTCAAATCTCTTTATTCGTTTATGGATGGAAATCATGACCTGACATCATTGCTTGGTCATCAAAATGACGAGATTCAAGTTCGCATAGGCAATGAGTTGAATATTGATATCCTAGAAAACTTCAGTTTGATTTCTGCAACGTATGATGTAGAAGAATTAGGTACCGGGACAATTGCTATATTAGGCCCGACTAACATGCCCTATTCCAAAATGATTGGGCTCATGGATGTTTTTAGAAATGAATTATCAAAAAAAATAGTGGATCATTACCATTCTATGGATGACTACTAAAAAAGGAGTTATGTATTGTGGAAGATAAAGATTCGCATTTAGAAGAAAATGAATCAGTAGACCCTTCAATGAATGAAGAGTTAGATGCTGAAACAACATCAGAGGAATCTATGGAAGAAGTCAATACAGAGGATACAACAGACGAATTAGCGGAATTAAAAACAGCCTTGCAAGAAAAAGAAGATGCTTATCTTCGTTTACAAGCTGAATTGGCTAATATCCAAAAGAGAAATCGCAAAGAAAAAGAAACGGATGCTAAATACCGTTCTCAATCTTTAGCGAAAGAATTGATCAATGTATTGGACAACCTTGAACGTGCATTGTCGATTGAAACTTCTGAAGAAAACGAAACTTTTAAAAAAGGGATCGAAATGGTTTACGCTAGTTTCAAAACGGCTCTCGAAAGTGAAGGCGTTCAAGTAGTTGATCCATTGAATGAAGCCTTTGATCCGAATTATCACCAAGCTGTTCAAACAGTTGCCGTTGAAGAAGGGCAAGAAGCTGGTACTGTTGTGACTGTTCATCAAAAAGGGTATACTTTACACGAACGTGTTTTACGTCCAGCAATGGTTGTAGTGGCTCAATAAAAGCCGCAAAATTAATGGAAGCTTTTGAAGATAGATTAAAAAACTAAAAAAATTAAAGAATGAGGGATTACAGATGGCAAAAATTATCGGTATTGATTTAGGTACAACAAACTCTGCTGTAGCAGTATTAGAAGGTGGAGAAGCAAAAATCATTCCTAACCCAGAAGGAAATCGTACGACTCCTTCAGTTGTAGCCTTTAAAAATGGAGAAATCCAAGTAGGGGAAGTTGCTAAACGTCAAGCAATTACCAACCCAAATACGATCGCATCTATCAAACGTCACATGGGTGAAGATTACTCTGTAGAAGTAGATGGTAAAAAATTCACTCCTCAAGAAATCTCAGCAAATATTCTACAATACATCAAAGGATACGCTGAATCTTATTTAGGCGAAGCAGTTACTAAAGCTGTTGTTACTGTACCAGCTTACTTTAACGATGCACAACGTCAAGCTACTAAAGATGCTGGTAAAATCGCTGGTTTAGAAGTAGAACGTATCGTTAACGAACCAACTGCAGCTGCATTAGCTTACGGTTTGGATAAAACAGACAAAGAAGAAAAAGTATTAGTATTTGACCTTGGTGGTGGTACATTTGACGTATCTATCCTTGAATTAGGTGACGGTGTCTTCGATGTATTGTCTACTTCTGGAGATAATGAATTAGGTGGAGATGATTTTGATGATAAAATCATTGCTCACTTAGTAGCTGAATTTAAAAAAGAAAACGGCATTGACTTATCAAAAGACAAAATGGCTGTACAACGTTTGAAAGATGCTGCTGAAAAAGCTAAAAAAGATTTATCAGGTGTTACTTCAACTCAAATCAGCTTGCCATTTATCACTGCTGGAGAAGCTGGTCCATTGCACTTAGAAATGAACTTGACTCGTGCTAAATTCGACGAATTGACTTATGACCTTGTAGAACGTACTAAAAAACCTGTACAACAAGCTCTTAAAGATGCTGGATTAAGCAAATCAGATATCGATGAAGTCATCTTAGTTGGTGGATCTACTCGTATCCCAGCTGTTGTCGAAGCTGTACGTGCTGAATCTGGTAAAGAACCAAACAAGTCTGTTAACCCGGATGAAGTAGTAGCAATGGGTGCTGCTATCCAAGGTGGAGTTATCTCTGGTGATGTTAAAGACATCGTATTATTAGATGTTACGCCATTATCATTAGGTATCGAAACAATGGGCGGCGTGTTCACTAAATTGATCGATCGCAATACAACGATCCCAACAAGCAAAGCGCAAGTATTCTCAACTGCTGCTGACAACCAACCAGCTGTTGATGTACATGTATTGCAAGGTGAACGTCCAATGGCTGCAGACAACAAAACTTTAGGCCGTTTCCAATTAACTGATATTCCAGCTGCACCACGTGGTGTTCCTCAAATCGAAGTTAAATTTGATATCGACAAAAACGGTATTGTTAACGTAAGTGCTAAAGACTTAGGTACAAACAAAGAACAAACCATTACAATCAAATCTTCTTCAGGTTTAACAGACGAAGAAATCGAACGTATGGTAAAAGACGCTGAAGCAAATGCTGAAGCAGATAAAACTCGTAAAGAAGAAGTAGAATTGCGCAACGAAATCGATCAATTATTGTTCCAAGTTGACAAAACATTAGGTGATCTTGAAGGAAAAGTTGATGCAGATGAAGTGAAAAAAGCTGAAGATGCTCGTGACGAGTTGAAAGCTGCTGTTGAAGCTGACAATCTTGAAGAGATGAAAACGAAACGTGATGCTTTGAATGAAATCGTTCAGGCTTTAACCGTTAAATTATACGAACAAGCTGCTGCTGCTCAACAAGCTGCCAACCCAGAAGGCGAAGCAACTGAAGCATCAAATGATGACAATGTTGTAGATGCAGATTTTGAAGAAGTAGATGACGACAAATAAGCACCTTGATTGAAATGGAGAAGAAGCCAGGGCAAACTGCTTTTGGCTTTTTCTCTTCAATCATGATATGCTCTTAAAGCAGGTTTATCACTAACCCCAACAATAATGACCTGTGATGCGGAACAAATAGAGCAGCACGGTTGGTTATTGTATGTACTAACGGAGGGAAAATATGGCAAAAAGAGATTATTATGAAGTTTTAGGTGTTTCTAAAAGTGCATCTGATGATGAAATAAAAAAGGCATATCGAAAACTATCAAAAAAATACCATCCAGATATCAATAAAGAAGCGGATGCAGATGAAAAGTTTAAAGAGATAGCAGAAGCTTATGAGGTATTAAGTGATGCCAATAAACGGGCTGCTTATGACCAATACGGACACGCTAGTACAGACCCGAACTTTGGAGCTGGTGGTGGATATGGGGGATTCGGCGGCGGTGCTGGATTCGGTGGTTTTGAAGATATCTTTGATTCTTTCTTCGGTGGCGGCGGTGGGCGCAGCAGATACAACCCAAATGCTCCTCGTCAAGGAGAGGACTTACAATACTCTCTTAACTTAGAGTTTGAAGAAGCTGTATTTGGTAAGCAAACTACCATTAAATACAATCGCAGCCAAGAATGTCATACTTGTCATGGGGATGGCGCTAAACCGGGAACCTCTCCTGTTACTTGTTCAAAATGTTCGGGAACAGGTTCGATCAATGTGGAACGAAATACGCCACTTGGCAGAATGCAAACTCGTACTGTCTGTGACGTTTGTGGGGGAACTGGACAAGAAATCAAAGAAAAATGTCCTACCTGTGGCGGAGCAGGACATGTAAAAGATGTTCATAAAGTGAAAGTAACAGTACCTGCTGGTGTAGAAGATGGCGATCAAATGCGCTTAAATGGTCAAGGTGAAGCTGGTAAAAACGGTGGACCTTACGGAGATCTGTATGTGATTTTCCGTGTGAAACCAAGCAAACAATTTCAACGTCGAGGATCTGAAATTTACTTTGAAACACCGATTCACTTCGTCCAAGCAGCTTTAGGGGATGAGATAGAAGTTCCTACTGTTCATGGCAAAGTGAAACTGAAAATTCCGGCTGGAACTCAAACGGGAACAACTTTCCGAATCAAAGGCAAAGGGGCCCCTAGATTAAGAGGTACCGGACAAGGTGATCAACACGTGAGAGTCAATGTAGTCACACCGAAGAGTTTAAATGACAAACAAGCTGATTTATTGAGAGAATTCGCTAAAGTGAGCGATGTTTCAATCAATGAACAAGCAGATGGCTCTTTCTTCAACAAAATGAAAGACGTCTTCAAAAAAGACTAACCAATAAAAGGAACCTGTTCTCAATCAGGTTCCTTTTTGCATAATGCGGAAAATAGTCAAACTAAAGTGTCATTTAAGAAGGGTTTGTAATGGGGGAATAGGCGAAACATTGTATTTTAGCCTTTAGACTGTTATAATTCACTAGAATACTTTAGGAATAATTGAATGAAAGCAGGAAATAACCAATGAATAAAAATGATTATTTGGAACGTCAGAAACGCATCCGGAATTTCTCGATCATTGCTCATATTGATCACGGGAAATCGACGTTAGCGGATCGTATTTTACAAATGACGCATACTGTTGCAGACAGAGAAATGCATGAACAGTTGCTGGACTCGATGGATTTAGAAAGAGAACGTGGTATCACTATCAAGCTGAATGCTGTTGAACTGAACTATACAGCTAAAGATGGAGAAACGTATACATTTCATTTAATCGACACTCCAGGACACGTCGACTTTACGTACGAAGTATCTCGTAGTTTAGCGGCCTGTGAAGGGGCTATTTTAGTCGTAGATGCGGCTCAAGGTATCGAAGCTCAAACAATGGCCAACGTATATTTAGCATTGGACAATGATTTGGAAGTTTTGCCCGTTATCAATAAAATCGATTTGCCGGCAGCGGATCCGGAAAAAGTCAGAATAGAAATCGAAGATGTGATCGGAATTGATGCGAGTGAAGCTGTATTGGCTAGTGCCAAATCTGGCATCGGAATTGAAGAGATACTAGAAGAAATCGTAAAAAAAGTGCCAGCTCCTTCAGGAGACGTGGACAATCCGTTGAAAGCCTTGATTTTTGACTCTGCTTACGATGCTTATCGTGGAGTGGTGTTGAATATCCGTGTGACGGAAGGTATGATCAAGCCTGGAGATACTATGAAACTGATGAGTAATGGAAAAACGTTCGAAGTTTCAGAAGTGGGTGTCTTTTCTCCTAAACCGATCAAACGTGATTACTTGATGGTTGGAGATGTAGGATATGTTACCGCCAATATCAAAACAGTTCAAGACACACGAGTTGGAGATACGATTACATTAGCGGATAATCCAGCAGAAGAACCCTTAGAAGGTTACCGCAGATTAACACCGATGGTATTTTGTGGAATGTATCCAACTGATTCATCTCGATTTGGAGATTTGCGTGAAGCATTAGAAAGATTGGAATTGAATGATGCTGCTTTGCAATTTGAAACTGAAACTTCTCAAGCTCTTGGATTTGGGTTCCGTTGCGGGTTCTTAGGAATGTTGCATATGGATGTCGTTCAAGAACGTTTGGAACGCGAATTCAACTTAGACTTGATTACTACAGCACCATCTGTAATCTATCATGTGAATTTGACGAACGGAGAAGAACTGGTCGTATCGAATCCTTCAGAAATGCCAGAACCGGTTAAAATCGCATCTGTAGAAGAACCTTACGTTAAAGCCAACATCATGGTACCGAATGAGTACGTAGGTGCGGTAATGGAAATTTGCCAACGCAAACGGGGGAATTTTATGACGATGGATTACTTGGATGATATTCGAGTAAATGTCGTTTATGAATTGCCATTGTCTGAAATCGTTTATGACTTCTTTGACCGTCTAAAATCAAGTACTAAAGGCTATGCTTCTTTGGACTATGAAATTATCGGTTACAAACAAAGCAATTTATCGAAAATGGATATTTTATTAAATAGTGAACAAGTGGATGCGTTAAGTTTTATTGTCCACAAAGATTTTGCTTATGATCGCGGGAAAGCCATTGTAGAGCAATTGAAGAAAACCATTCCTCGTCAAATGTTTGAAATCCCTGTTCAAGCAGCTATTGGACAAAAAATCGTAGCTCGTTCAACAATCAAAGCGTTTCGTAAAGACGTTACTGCTAAACTATATGGTGGGGACCCAACGAGACGCCAAAAATTATTGAACAAACAGAAAAAAGGAAAAAAACGGATGAAACAAGTCGGTTCTGTGGAGATTCCTCAAGAGGCCTTCATGTCTGTATTGAATATCGACGAAGAATAATAGATTGCTTCATCTCTATCTATTTAGCAAGAGTTAACTCACTAAATAACAGCTCGAAAAATGAATCTTTCTGTCATGCTCCCTTTCAAAATCTATCCAATAGATTTTGAAAGGGAGCATTTTTTAACGAAAAAAAAAGGCCGAAGCCTCTTTTTTATTCAGTGGTAATTTCTCTGGAAAATTTTTCTCCGTTGTCTTCCAATAAACTCAAATCTTTCAAGAACACAGGTTGGCCAGGGTAGAGAATTTCGTGACCGATGACAACTTCTACTGTAGCTCCTGGTTTAATTTCAGCTTCTCCCAATTTGACCGCTTCTGTTTTATAACCCTCAGGAAATTGTCCATTCGCTCCATCCAAAGTTTCGACTGTCACTTCAGTTTCTTGACTAGCGGCTATATCGAAAGCCCAAGCCAACCACGGACTTTGTGTATCTTCAGTCGTATTAGTGTAATTAATGGTAAGTGCCATGATTTGTTTGTCAGGGAACAGAGCACTTTGTAATTGCTCAATTTCAAGAATTTCATAAGTTCCATTCATGCCTTCATAAAGAGTTGTGTTAACTTCTAATACTTGTTCAGAACTTTTTTCGTTTGATTCTGCTTCAGCTGTATTTTCAGTATCAGCAGCAAATTTTTCAGCAGTTTGTTTCTCTCCACAAGCTGCAAGCACCAAACCACAAAGCCCTAATAATGAGACTAATTTCAGTTTATTCATGCGTAACTCCTTCTAAAAACTCTTTTTCTTATAAATGAACCACCTTGCTATATTAAAGGATTTCCAAATAGCTCCTGTAATGATGCATGTATTGGATGGAAATTAAAAAGCAGAAAAACTGCCAGTTTATCGGTTCCATGAAACTTATATTATCATATAAGCTGCCTACAAGATATTATTTATACAGAAATAGAACAAATTAAGTAAGAAAGGTTTTGCATAAAAGCAGTATGTGTCCAAGATTTAAGCTGTACATAAAATAGGGGAAGAAGAATGCTATATGGAAATATAAGGTTTGTTGACAGAAGATTTTTATTCAGTTTTTCTACCTATTTGTCCATTTTTTTGGTAATATAGTTACTTGTAGTAATTATATTAGGTAACTTAAAGAGAAAGGAGCAAAAAAGAAATGGATAGACAACTATCGGAAGAATACATTGACGCTTGTTTTAGTGCAAAACACACGATGCGTTTTTTGCCTGAACCTCCTCCTGAAGTGCAGAAAAGACACGTTTATATTATTAAAACCTTATACAACTTATCAAAAGAGTTGAGGGAGGTCCGAATCAGCGACATTGCTGAAACGATCGGTGTAACTTTACCAAGTATTACTAAAAATATCGCGACACTAGAGGATCTGGGCTATATCAAAAAAGAAACCAATCAAGAAGATAAA
Source organism: Desemzia sp. FAM 23990 (assembly GCF_045528485.1). NCBI lineage: Bacteria > Bacillati > Bacillota > Bacilli > Lactobacillales > Carnobacteriaceae > Desemzia > Desemzia sp. FAM 23990. The sequence goes on along the minus strand of NZ_JBGQQW010000001.1, from coordinate 13,497 downwards.
CGAGTCGTAAATATTTATTTAACCGAGAAAGGGTTAGCTTTACATCAAAAAGTCGTTAGTGATTTTCACGAAAAAAATAGTGAGATTTTAAAAGATATCCCTGAAGAGGACATTCGTCTAACGATAAAAACGATTTACCGAATATACAATTTAATGGAGCAATCGAATTTGCTCAGTTAGTTAAAGGGAAAGAAGGAAAGAAATGTATAAAACGTTAGTAAAATCATTACGCCAATATAAGAAACCCTCTTATTTGACCATGCTATTTATGGCATTAGAAGTTGCAGTAGAAATTTTTATTCCTTTTTTGATGGCAAAAATCATTGACCAAGGATTGATTGAAGGCGACTTGGGGTATGTTTTAAAGATAGGTTTGGTGATGTTTTTAATGGCCTGCTTATCTATGTTGTTTGGAGTATTAGGCGGAAAATTTTCTTCTGATGCCGCGGTAGGTTTTTCTGCCAATCTCCGTCAAGACATCTACGAGAATATCCAAACCTTTGCATTTGATAATATTGACAAATATTCTTCTTCTAGTCTGATTACCAGACTGACGACCGATATCACAAATATTCAAATGGCTTTTCAAATGGTACTAAAGACTATTATTCGAGCTCCTTTTATGATTGCCTTTGCTTTTGCAATGGCTGCGTATACGAATTTGAGATTATCATTAACGATTTTAATTATTGTTCCTATTGTAGCATTTATTTTAATCGGACTAATTTATCGTGTGCATCCTTATTTTATTGAAGTGTTCAAAAAATACGATCGTTTAAATCAAACGGTGCAAGAGGATATCAATGGAGTACGTGTTGTAAAATCCTTTGTACGAGAAGAAAAAGAAATTGAAAAGTTTAAGATTGCTTCAACAGATATCAAAGATTTATTTACCAAAGCTGAAAAAATCACTGCTCTTAATGCTCCAGTGATGCAAATCGCTATTTATTCTTGTTTGCTTCTTGTTTATTGGTTTGGAGCAAAATATGTGGTTGGCGGAACTATGAGTACAGGAGAGCTGACCAGTTTTATTACTTACATGATGCAAATTCTAAGCAGTATCATGATGATTTCAATGATTTTTGTCATGATCGTTATTTCTGAAGCTTCGGTAGAACGGGTTGCCGAAGTGTTAAAAGAAAAAGCTACATTGACAAATCCCGAAAATCCTCGTAAGACGATTGAAAATGGGGAGATTGAATTTAGAAATGTTCAATTCAAATACAACGAAGAATCTGAAGAAGCGGATTTAAGTCAGATCAATTTTACGATCAAGTCTGGTGAAACGATCGGTATCATTGGTGGAACTGGTAGCGGAAAAAGTTCCCTCATTCAGTTGATCCCTCGATTGTATGATGTGTCTGAAGGGGAAGTCTATGTTTCTGGACACAATGTAAAAGAATATGATCTAGTGACCTTGCGTGATCAGATTGCTATGGTGCTGCAAAAAAACACCTTGTTTTCTGGAACGATTATGGAAAATTTAAAATGGGGAGATAAACAAGCTTCCAAAGAAGAAGTTCAACGTGTGGCCAAATTAGCTCAAGCAGATGATTTTGTTCAAGGTTTTCCGGATACTTATGAAACAGTCTTAGATCAAGGCGGATCCAATGTATCTGGTGGTCAAAAACAACGATTGACGATTGCACGAGCATTGTTGAAACAACCTAAAATCTTGATTTTAGATGATTCAACCAGTGCGGTGGATACCAAAACAGATGCGTATATCCGAAGAGCCTTTATAGAAGAGATCCCAAATACCACTAAAATTATTGTGGCACAACGTATTTCTTCCATTCAAGATTCTGACCGCATCATCGTATTAGATGAAGGCAAAATCAACGGAATCGGGACCCACGAAGAACTCTTGCAAACGAATAAAATCTATAAAGAAGTTCATGATTCTCAAGTAAAAGGAGGGACGATAGTTGAAGAATAAACCGATGTCTAAACCAACTGTTAGCCCATTAAAAATATTTAAACGAATCCTTTCGTATGCCACTAAGCAATACAAACTGCGGATCATCATTGTTATCGTCAGTATTATTATCAGTGCAGCAACCAATGCGATCGGGATCAGTTTTACAAAGACATTGATCGATGACTACATCGCGCCGCTTCTGTCTCAACAAACTCCCGATTACTCTAATTTAGCGCGTATCATTGGTTTAATGGCGTTACTGTACCTAACTGGAGCAGTATTTACCTATATCTTTAACCGAACGATGGTTACGGTATCCCAAGGAATCTTGAAAGATATTCGAGATGAAATGTTTACACATATGGAATCTCTGCCCATTCGTTATTTTGACAGCACTGCTACCGGAGATATTATGAGTCATTACACCAACGATACAGATACTCTGAGACAAATGATCAGTCAATCGATTCCACAGATTTTTTCTTCGCTGATCATGATTTTATCGATCATTATTGCGATGTTCATTATTAATGTTCCAATGACACTATTCGTTTTATGTATGGTTGGAATCATGGTAGCTGTTATCCGAACGATAGGCAGCAAAAGCGGTCGATTCTTCTCTATCCAACAAGCCGCATTAGGTACGTTAAATGGTTATGTAGAAGAGATGATCGAAGGACAAAAAGTCGTTAAAGTCTTTAACCATGAAGACGAAGCTATTGCTGATTTTAGCAAATTGAATGAAGACCTTAGAGAAAATGCCACAAAAGCCAACACTTACGCCAATATTTTAATGCCGATCATGGGAAACATCGGAAACTTTATGTATTTGTTGACAGCAGTTATGGGTGCGGTTCTTTCGATTACAGGTTTGACTGCTTTAACTGTAGGAAGTATTGCTTCTTTTGTTCAATTCACAAAAAGTATCACTATGCCTGTAGCACAGATTTCACAACAATTTAATGCGATTATTTTGTCCTTAGCAGGTGCGGAGCGTATTTTTAATTTGTTAGATGAAAAACCAGAAGAGGATACTGGAACGATCGAGTTAGTCAATATCGTTAAACAAGCTGACGGGGCCATCGAAGAAGCAGATCACCGTACAGGCAATTGGGCTTGGAAACAAAGCACTATTGCTAATGAACCGGTTTATAAAGAATTAACAGGTGATGTCCGTTTTAAAGATGTGACTTTTGGATACAATTCCAACAAAACGATTCTTCACAAAATTAATTTATTTGCAAAACCAGGGCAAAAAATAGCTTTTGTAGGTGCAACTGGAGCAGGAAAGACAACGATTACCAACTTGATCAATCGCTTCTACGATATTCAAGAAGGGACGATCACTTATGATGGTATTGATGTCAAAAAAATCAAAAAAGATGATCTTAGAAGATCTTTAGGGATCGTACTGCAAGATACGCATTTGTTCTCAGGAACGATCAAAGACAATATCCGTTATGGGCGATTAGATACGACAGATGAAGAGATTGAAGCTGCTGCTCGATTAGTAAATGCGGATTTCTTTATCCGACAATTGCCAAATGGGTATGATACAGAATTAACGGGTGATGGCGGTTCACTTTCTCAAGGACAAAGACAGTTGCTTGCAATTGCCAGAGCAGCCGTAGCGAATCCACCGGTATTGATTTTGGATGAAGCAACTTCAAGTATTGATACACGTACAGAATTCGTTGTGCAAAGTGGAATGGATGCTTTGATGAAAGGCCGGACTGTTTTTGTTATTGCTCATCGACTTTCAACCGTTCGAAATTCGGATGCGATCATGGTTATGGAGCAAGGTAGAATTATTGAACGTGGAAATCATGATGAGTTGATTTCTCAAAAAGGAGAATATTACCAACTTTATACAGGTGCGTTTGAAATGAACTGATGAATAAATTTGAAAAGAGCTTTCCACTATCATGGAGAGTTCTTTTTTAGTTGAAGATAACGGGTATCTATCGACAAACAAAGATGAGTTTCTTTTCACCTGTGTGGCAATTTATTGTATACTGTATAAGGAACGTAATAATATAGAATGGTTAAGCATAGAAAGAGGATTTAAATGAATTTTTGGACAGATCAGACAAAAGCAACAGAAGGGATCGCTCAAGAGTTATTAGGATGCCTGCTGATCAAAGAAACAGACGAAGGGATAACATCAGGTTGGATCGTGGAAACTGAAGCTTACGTTGGAGAATTTGATGAAGCTGCGCATAGTTTTGGATTGAGGAAAACGCCTCGCCTGAAAGCTATGTACCAACCTGCAGGAACAATCTATATTTATCACATGCATACCCATACGATGTTGAACATTATTGCCAAAGAAGCTGGAAATCCCCAAGGAATATTGTTTCGAGCCATTGAGCCGTTCAGCGGTGTGGAGTTGATGGAAGAAAGAAGAAAAATGTCTGGGATTAATGTGACTAATGGACCAGGTAAATTAACGAAAGCCATGGGAATTACAAAAGAGGATTACGGAACATCGATTGGGGAAGCGCCATTGTATCTTTCAACACAGCAAAGACGTATACCTAAAGAAATTATTGCTACATCAAGGATCGGTATCCCGAATAAAGGGAAATGGACAGATGCACCGCTTCGTTTTATAGTAGCTGGTAACCCGTATGTATCGAGAAAAAAGGGACCTGTTGACTTGGATTTTGGATGGCAGTAAAAAATATAAGAGAGAAGGTACTCAGATGAACAAAGACATGATCGATTATTTAGTAGCAATCTTGGAAGAAAATGAAGCGTCATTTGGCTGGGAAGTAAATTGGAATAAAAGACAACATGTGATCGAGTTGTTTGTGACTATTTACGCTGAAACTAATCCGGATATGGTAATCCAAGATATAGAAGGAACCGTAAATGAAGAAGAAGGCATTCAATTTGAAGACGTAATCTGTTTTTACGATCCAGAAAAATCGAAAATTTTGTTGGATGACTACTTACAAGCTTTCCCGTTTTCCGTTAAAAAGGGTATCGAACAAGGATTTTTGGATGCTGTCATCAAGGTATTGCGCTTAGTGGTTAGTGAGGGACAAACCAATTTAATGGAATTTGCGCAAAATCCCGATATTGAAACATTTGAGATGAACTGGCAAGAAGAAAATTTCCACCAAACGATTGAGACATTAAAAGCTACCGATCGTTACGAAACTAAATTAGTCCCTTATCCAAAATTTTAACGGCCTAAAACGAGAGGAGTTAACAGCAGTATGAAATGGAATGAAGTAAGTGTGCATACCTCAAATGAGGCCATCGAAGCTGTATCCAATATTTTTATTGAAGCAGGTTCGGGCGGAGTAGCTATTGAGAATGTACAAGATTTTTTATCCACTCCAGATGATGGATTTGGTGAAATACGGATTTTAGAAAATCAGCAATATGTAGCAGAAGGTTCCTTAGTGAAAGCTTATTTTCCTGAAACCACAAACTTGTTAGAGTTATTGCCTGAAATCAAGCAACGCATAGAACTATTGAAATCTTTTGGCTTGTCTATCGAACCGAATGTGATAGAAGTAAACGATGTTAAGGAAGAAAATTGGGCGTCAGCATGGAAGAAACATTATCATCCGCAACAAATTACGCGTTATTTAACGGTTGCTCCTCAATGGGAAGATTATCAGCCTGCAATGGATGGAGAAATCGTGATCAAATTAGATCCAGGTCTGGCATTTGGAACGGGAACTCATGCAACGACACGCTTATCCTTACAAGCGTTGGAAACGTATATTAGAGGCGGAGAAACGATTTTAGATGTTGGGACAGGTTCTGGAGTTTTAAGTATCGCCAGCGTGGCTATGGGAGCTGCTGAAGTGCATGCGTTTGATTTGGATGAAGTGGCTGTGCGATCGGCTAAGGATAATGTAGCCTTAAATACCTTTGCAACAAACATTCATGTGTCAGCGAATGATTTATTGAAGGGTATCGACAGGGAAGCGGAGATTGTTGTAGCCAATATTTTAGCTGAAATCATCGTGCCGTTGATTCCAGATGCTTGGCGTGTATTGAAACCAAACGGCTTCTTTATCACTTCAGGCATCATAGAATCAAAAAAAGAGTTGATTTTAAAAGAATTGGCAAAACAAGGCTTCACTATTTTGCAAGTTTTGCAAATGAAAGACTGGTTTGCGATTGTTGCTCAAAAAGTGGAGGAGGATTAAGCGGTGCAGCGTTATTTCTTAACAGAACAGCCGTCTGACTACCAAACGGCTGAAATCATCGTTCAAGACGAACAGTACCACCACATGATTCGTGTCATGCGGATGAAAGAAAAAGAACAAGTTATTCTAGTACTGCCAGATCACAAGGCCTTTAAAGCTGAGATCGCTCAAGTGCTGGAAGATGAAGTTCATTTGAAATGGGTAGCGGATGAAACGCAATCCAAAGAATTGCCTGCACGAATCACCATCGCCAGCGGATTGCCTAAAGGGGACAAGTTGGAATGGATCGTTCAAAAAGGGACGGAACTTGGGGCAAATGCTTTCCTGCCGTTCAAATCAGAGTACGCTATTGTCAAATGGGATCAGAAAAAAGCGGCTAAAAAACAAGAACGATTGAGCAAAATCGCTCAAGAAGCTGCTGAACAAGCTCACCGGACGAAAGTACCAGAAGTAAAAGCGGTAGCTACGTTTACGGAGCTGTTGCAGCAAAGCGCTGAATATGATTTTTGCTTAGTAGCTTACGAAGAAAATGCTAAAAATGGAGAGATGCAAAATTTTCGTTCTACTTTGAGCCAATTGAATCCCGATGATACGGTCTTGATCGTGTTTGGTCCAGAAGGCGGGTTGTCTCCAAACGAGATCAGTCAATTGGAAGAACGAAATTTTACAGTTTGTTCACTGGGACCGCGTATTTTACGAACAGAGACAGCTCCTTTGTATGCTTTAGCGGCTATTTCTTTTGCAATGGAGTTAAAAGGGCTGTAAAAGTCTTGTTCAGTAAAACAAAAGTAAGGTATACTAAGAATGAGAATTCAGAAAAGAGGGATGTATCGTGGTAAAAAAGTTAAACAAATATATCGATCATACATTGTTAAAGGCTGACGCAACGGAAGAACAAATCAAAGTGTTGTGTGAAGAAGCTGCTGCACATCATTTTATGTCAGTTTGTGTCAATCCTACTTGGGTCAAAAAAGCTGCAGCATACTTAAACGATTCAGACGTTGAAGTTTGTACAGTGATCGGTTTTCCTTTAGGAGCAACTACTTCTGAAGTGAAAGCTTTCGAAGCGAAAAATGCGATCCAAAACGGCGCCACTGAAGTAGACATGGTCATCAATATCGGAGCGTTGAAAGATAAAGACGATGCTGCTGTAGAACGAGATATTGAAGGCGTAGTAAAAGCTGCTGAAGGAAAAGCTTTAACAAAAGTCATCATTGAAACAAGCTTATTGTCAGATGAAGAAAAAATTCGAGCTTGCGAAATCGCGAAAAAAGCTGGAGCAGACTTTGTTAAAACCTCTACTGGTTTTTCAACCGGGGGAGCTACAGTAACAGACATCAAATTGATGCGTAGTGCTGTTGGACCAGATTTAGGCGTTAAAGCCAGCGGCGGAGTTCGTACTGCTCAAGATGCTGCAGACTTTATTGAAGCTGGTGCTACTCGTTTAGGTTCATCAAACGGAATCGCTTTGCTGAACAACGAAGCTTCCGGATCAGATGCTTCAAGCAGCTATTGAAATAAACAACCATTCAGCGTATAATACATGTGAGATTAAACAGTTGGATAGCACTCGATTCGAGTGCTATTTTTATATACCGAATTAGTAAATTAAAGAGAAGGTGACAAAATGCCTAAAAATAAAGAATATACAGCCAAAGAGGTTATTGCTCTAACCTTAACTTATATGAATAGTAACCACGTGGCTTTTGTCAAAAAGGCAAGCGATTTTGCTGGAAAGGCTCATGAAGGGCAGTTTCGTAAATCGGGCGAACCTTATATTACTCACCCTATCCAGGTAGCGGGAATATTAGCTGAATTAAAGATGGACCCCGTCACAGTAGCTACTGGATTCTTGCATGATGTAGTAGAAGACACAGATTATACTTTTGAAGACATTGCTAATGAATTTTCACAAGAAGTTGCTGAACTGGTCGATGGTGTAACCAAACTAGGAAAAATCCAATTTCAATCTCATGAGCAGCAACAAGCGGCTAATCATCGTAAAATGTTGTTAGCTATGGCAAATGACATGAGAGTGATCATGGTCAAGTTGGCAGACCGTTTGCACAACTTGAGGACCTTGAAATATCACCGGCCAGAAAAACAGCGCCGCATTGCTAACGAAACGCTGGAAGTCTATGCGCCCTTAGCAGATCGATTAGGGATCAACCGTATCAAGTGGGAATTAGAAGATACTTCGCTGCGTTATTTGAATCCACAACAATATTACCGTATCGTGCATTTAATGAGCTCAAAACGAGAAGAACGGGAACGTTACATTGCGAATGCTATTGCTGAAATACAAGAATCTGTGGATGATTTAAATGTGGAAGCGGAAATCACTGGACGGCCAAAACACATCTATTCTATTTACCGTAAGATGAGAGATCAGAAGAAACAATTTAATGAAATTTACGACTTGCTGGCGATACGTGCAATCGTGGGTTCGATCAAAGACTGTTATGCGGTTTTAGGAGCGATCCATACGCGTTGGAAACCAATGCCTGGCAGATTCAAAGATTACATCGCGATGCCTAAAGCAAACATGTACCAGTCTTTGCATACCACTGTTATTGGTCCTGGCGGCAATCCAGTAGAAGTACAGATTCGTACTGCAGAGATGCACCACATTGCTGAGTACGGGGTTGCGGCGCATTGGGCTTATAAAGAAGGTATCACGAAGAAAATAGATGACGAACAAGTCAGTAATAAACTGTCTTGGTTTAGTGATATCATTGAATTGCAAGATGAATCGATAGATGCCAATGAATTTATGCAAAGTGTCAAAGAGGACATTTTTAAAGATAAAGTCTATGTTTTTACACCAAAAGGGGATGTTACGGAACTGCCATCTGGTTCAGGACCGTTAGACTTTGCTTACAGTGTGCATACTGAAATCGGAAATAAAGCAGTAGGAGCTAAAATCAATGGGAAAATAGTTCCATTGAACTACAAGCTGAAGACCGGGGATATTGTAGAAATTTTAACGTCTACCAATTCTTATGGACCTAGTCGTGACTGGCTCAACTTTGTTTCTACTTCTAAAGCAAGAAATAAAATCAAACGCTTTTTCAAATTACAAGACCGTGAACAAAATATCACCAAAGGTCGCGATTTGGTGGAGAAGCAGTTGTTAGAAATGGGTTTCCAACCAAAAGAATTCGTGAATAAAAGTAATATGAAAAAACTTTTGGAAAGATTTAATTTCACGACCGAAGATGATTTGCTTGCGGCAATCGGTTACGGCGAACTGACTGCTTTGGTAGTAGCCAATCGTTTGACGGAAAAAGAAAGACGCGATCGAAAAAATGATGAAAAATTCATGGAACTTGAAACGATCGAATTAAAACCCAAAAAAGCTGAACCAGAAAAAATGAAGATCCGACATGATGGCGGGGTGGTCATTCAAGGAGTAAACAATCTCTTAACTCGTTTGAGCCGCTGCTGCAGTCCTGTCCCAGGGGATGAAATCGTTGGTTACATTACCAAAGGCCGCGGTATTTCAATCCATCGTAAAGACTGTCCGAACGTACATGCTTCACCAGAAGTCGAAGACCGATTGATCGAAGTAGAGTGGGAAGATACTTCAAATGCTGGAAAAGAATACAATGCTGAATTACAAGTTGAAGGATACAATCGTTCTGGTCTATTGAATGAGATTTTACAAGTTGTCAATACACAGACAAAAAATCTCAGCAATGTAAATGGCCGCATAGACAACAACAAGATGGCTACTGTTACGATGACGATCGGGATCGTCAACTTAAATCAATTAGAAAAAATCGTCGATAAAATTAAAAATATCCCTGATGTTTACACAGTTCGAAGAATTACTTCGTAAATTCAAGCAACAGGATACCGAAGCGCATTTTAAGACCAGCAAAGGAGGATATTAAAGTGTCCTTAATTTGCGGACTTAGAATGCGCTTTTTGTATGATAAGATGAGAAAAGGAGATTGAACAGTGAGAGTAGTTATTCAACGATCAAAAAAAGCCTCAGTTTCTATAGATGATAAAATAGTAGGGGAAATCAATAAAGGTTTTGTACTTTTAATCGGTATCGAAGAGGCAGATACCAAAGAAGATGTAGACTATTTAGTACGTAAAATCAGTAAATTGAGAATCTTTGAAGATGAAGAAGGAAAGATGAACTTGTCGTTAGCGGATGTTCAAGGGGAGATCTTATCCATTTCTCAATTTACCTTACATGCCAATACTAAAAAAGGAAATCGTCCTAGCTTTATTGATGCTGCCAGACCTGATAAAGCCATACCAATCTACGAAACGTTCAATCAGGAATTGAAAAATGCAGGGTTTACTGTAGCAACAGGCCAATTTGGGGCTGATATGCAAGTGGCACTAGTCAATGATGGTCCGGTAACGATCTTGATCGACAGCAAACAGAAATAACGCACATTACAGAAGAAATCAATAAAACCTTGTGATCGTTTTGCGGATTGTTTGAACAAAAGGTTTCGCAGTTAAGATAACTAAAAATACGTCTTGTGATTTCTTGTAATGATTACTTTTGTGATAAAAAAACAGACATCCACCAATTCAAGAAGTGGATGTCCGTTTTTGTTTTTTTAAGGTGTAAAGTATTGATTCAAGGCTTGATAGATGCCTTCAACGATTTGAGAACGGTAATTGTCTGTATTTACGACTTGCTGGTCGGTATCATTATTTAAATACCCTAATTCCAACAAAACTGCAGGTTGATAATTTTCTCTTAACACGAAGTAGTTTCCGTACCGAACGCCATTGTTTGGCAACGGACCATACTGACTTAAGTTTTGGTTGATCAAATCAGCTAAAGCTTTTTCTTCTTCATGATAATAATATGTCGTAGTTCCGCTGATTTCATTTCTGGTTTCAGTAGAATCATAATGTAAACTGATAAAGGCATCTGCATGATTATTGTTGCTGATATAAGCTCGATCTTGTAATTCGATAAACTCATCACTGTCACGAGTCATGATCACATTTGCTCCAGCGCTTCTTAAGCGGGCTGCCAGCAGTTTAGCTGTTTTCAACGTGACCTTTTTCTCATAGAAATTCTGTGCCAAGGCACCTGAGTCGTGTCCGCCATGTCCGGCGTCAATCACGATAGTCGCTTCCGATATATTGGTGATGTTAGCAGTAGGGGCTGCTTCATTGTTCGCCGACAAATCTACTACCCAGTTGGCTACATATCCCTGTGTTCCATCTGCCAATTCAATCAAGTACCAATCATCTACTGCTTCGACAAAAGCAAATGAATCGCCTTTAAAAGCTGTTTCTACAACGGAGTCTTCAATTGAAGGACCGCTGCGAATATTCGTGCCGTCTGTTCGAACAGTTACTTGTTGGATAGGAGCGGCCGCATCGTTTTCTGTAGCTACAGTAGAAGTAGCTTCTTGCTTAGGAGTCACTTTCACATCAATTAAAGATGAACTGATCCAAGCTACTTGATTGTAGTACTGTACTTGAGTCCAGCCTTCTTGTTGAAACAAGACTGTCAGTTGTGTGCCTTCTGTAACAGTGCCCAAGATGTCACTGTCAGTGTTGCTCTCTGCTCGGACATTTACTTCAGGATGGGTGATGGTCCCTACCAAGTTTGTAGCAGCACTAATTTCAATATTGTCTACTAACCAACTTGCGATCCATCCTACTTGATCGTTGCTGATGCGCACTTTGTACCATTCATTTTGTTCAGTAATAACTTGAACTTTTTCATCTTCCACAACTTGAGACATGACATCATAAGATAAACCAGGTCCCGTTCTCACATTGACTACACTAGCGTTGATGACTACTGTACTGGTTTGAGCCATCGCAACTGTTGCATAGGCGGTCAACAGTAAAAAAAGACCAATCATAATGAGTAAAGTTGTTTTTTTAGGTCTATGTACTATAGGTGAGTCTTGCATAAAAGGTATCACTACTTTCTTTACATACTTATGTAGAAAAGAACAATCTGTTGTATTTAATTATAACAATTGTTTACTTGATTAAGCAATTAAAATATAAAGGGGATTAATTTATTACTTCTTTATTGAGTTAGACGTTTGTTCAAGAGCGAAGAATCAATTAAGGTAAGGGCTGCGTAAATCTATTCTATACCAAAGATAAAGTGATCTGCCATTAAAGAATCGCTGAAGAAATGGTCTGGTTAACGGTGAACTGGAAAATTTAGAAATCATCTTTAGAGAACCACGAAATAACATGTCATACGTATGAAAAAATTTAAATAAAAAAATAAGATTACGAATCCTCTCGTCTCTGGTCTGCTAAAAGAAAAATGCGGAGGCGGGCGGCATGAACGAGATTTTCCATCTGTTGAGTGAAGTGGAAGACTTCGGTCTTCATTATGAAAAAGACCCGCTTTCTTTGAACTTCCCGAAATACTTAGACACGCTTTTTTAAGCTGTGACTCGTTTGAGACCCGTGATATTTCTGGAGGAATAGGGGTTGCTTGTAGCCATGTAAAAAATGAAATGTGAATTACGGAGCGTTGGCACTTCAGCGCTTACGATTCCGTTTGAAGCTTGAAAGACTACAGGCTCCAGACGGTCCCATGGCTTTCCACAAGCAAACCCGTCTATTCCGGAGGAAACTTCACCCCATAGAGCCGCCCCTACTTATTAAGAGAGTGTTTTAAAAAGAAGACCTTAATTTTTGGGAGAAAGTACTTTTCATGCGCATGACGTGACGAAATAAGAGTATGTGTAAAATAGTTCTCGAGAGCCAATAATTTTACTGGAAAAAAGAAAGAAGGCACTTTATCATAAATGTATGCTTTGCAGGGCAAATACATAAATGAAAGAGGCCTTCTTATGGATAAGATTATATCAAAGGTTTATCAAATAATAAAGGATTCAAGCAACTTAATAGAAACAGAAGAAGCGATTCAAGGCTATATGTATGATGTGTTCGCTCAGTTAATGGGTCAGATTTTGTCGAACTTCAACGAAGTGATCAAAGAGGAAAAACAACGTGAAGGTTGGAAAGTAAAACGAGCAGATTGGAAAACGGTTCAATTTATTTTCGGTCCCGTTCGGTACCGTCGTACCCTAATGGTAGACACTAATGATCAGAACCATTATCCACTAGATGAATGGTTTGGCATTCGAAAATATCAACGCCATAGCCCACTAGTAGAAGTAAAAGTGGCAGAGTTAGCAAGTAAAGCTACTTATCGAGATACCGCAGCTATTCTAAACGAATGGACGGCCGTTACGCTGAATCATCAAACAGTCGGCAGCCTTCTTAAACGCGTTGGAGCAGCACAATCACGCGAGGATGAAGAAAATGTATTGGAACTAGAAGAAGCCACGGAGTTGCCCGAAGGAAAAAAGGTGGACTATTTTTACGCCGAAGCGGATGGGGTTTTTGTACGTGGGACAGAAAAGAAAAAAAGCTTAG